>NZ_PTRD01000003.1:0-120426 GCF_002965005.1 Escherichia sp. MOD1-EC7011 | reverse complement strand
TTGACTATGAGGTGATGATATCACCTCTATTCAGGTGGCCAAATTCACTATGCCACTACAGTGCAACGTATCAAGAAGGAAGAAGAGGAGGCGTAATGCCTCCTTGATATTTGGGGATTCTGGATTTTCCAGATCGGGGGGCGGTGAAAATCGCGTTAAGCACCTCTCGCAATCTAGCCATAAGGGAGGGGCTTCATATGTATTCAAAGGGATTTATAGGTATTTAGATGTATTTATAGCTATTTATGGCTATTTATTTTTTATTTACCTTTATTTAAAAATAACCTTATAAATCAATAAGATACATAATTATCTGTTTATATTTTAATCAATTAAATCAAGTTTAATACCCTTAAATACCCTAAAAATAGCCTTAAATACCCCAATAATTAATTTTAAGGCTTTCCGTGTTCTCTCCTGCATTATGAAAATGCAAAATAAGGCACAAAACAAGCGCACAGACGCATTAAACACACACCACCTATACATCCCTATACCAAGCAATGAAAACAGCGTCAGAATGCGTCCTGTTGCGTTTTAGAGAATCAGGGAGTATTTAAATTGATTTGAAGTGTTGCAGGGATAATTCATCAATACCCGCCACTTCTTCACGACGTGCGGCGTATGCTTGCTTCTCTTTCCACTGGTTATAGAAGTATGCTGCCTTTTCCCGCTTTGCTTCGTGTTTAAGGCACTTTGCTTTGATATCGTCTGGCAAGCTGTCAAATGTGCCGTCTTCTCTAGCCTTCTTTATCATTCTGGTTAATGCTGCTTTTTGCTGGCGGCGTAGTTTGGCTAGTTCTGCGGCTTTTGCTTTCTTTTCTTTGTAGGCGGCTTTCTTTGCTGATATCGCCATACATCCCCCATCATTCAAACTGTCTTAGATGCTTAAAATACCAGGAGGATTATTTTTAGACAATAGGAGCCATAAAGCGCCGTGATGGGTACATCAACAAAAGCGCCGGAGGCGTATCATCATCTTTTCAGCGGTAGCGATCAGTAAGTCAGGTGTACATTATCGGATGCACGAGCCGGGGTAGAGCTGCACTCTTTCGCGATGCAGTTACGGTTTTATGAAGAGGTGGGGCTTTAAATCCACATATACACTTAAAAACACTCTTCCCATCATTCGCCTGTTTATCCCGCGCTGAGGTCGTCGCAAGCGCCGCCGTCGATGACATTACAATGCCTGGGTAGGCTTTTCCTTCACGTTTGACTATCGCGGTGTGAGGTGTGCAACTGCCGCCACGTTGGTTATACTGCCATCTTCCCGTGTAACTCAACGTAACAGCTACAAGGGCGGATCACAGTGGTAGAACTCCTAAGCAAATTAAATAGGTAACTATTTAACTTGCTGACAGAGAAGACTTTTTTAGTCTTCTCCACTTGGGGAGATTCTGGAGCGGGCGAAGGGAATCGAACCCTCGTATAGAGCTTGGGAAGCTCTCGTTCTACCATTGAACTACGCCCGCTTTGAGATGCGTAAGGCATTATAAACCTTACGCTCTTCTTAGCAAGTGCCTTGCTACTGACTGCTGATTAATTCACCATCAGCACTTTGGTTTGCTGCCCTGTGGCGGCAAGTAGCGCAAAGGATCAATCGCCGTAGCACGGTAACGAATCTGGAAATGTAACCGCACGGATTCAGCATCCGTACTGCCCATCGTCGCTATCTTTTGCCCAGCCTTAACATTTTGCCCATTGTTTACCAGCATCGTGTCGTTATGAGCGTAGGCAGTGATGTAATCTTCACTGTGTTTAATCATGATGAGATTACCGTAGCCACGTAATTGGTTACCGACATACACAACCTTGCCGGCGCCAGCTGCATATATTGGTGTCCCGCGCGCTGCAGCAATATCAATCCCTTTATTGCCGCCATCCGCCATTGAGTAAGGCATGATAACTTTTCCACTCGCTGGCCATATCCAGCAGCGTTGTCCGACGGGTGGCCATGAAGATTTCGGAACCACTGGCGGTGGAGTGACTGACGCTGTTTTCGTCGTTGATTTGGCTGTATTTTTTCTCGAGCTGCGGTTACTTTTTGCCCCACCAAGCTTCAACTTTTGACCAACTTCGATGGTATAGGGTGGAGAAATGCCGTTGAGTCGGGCAAGTTCTTTTACGCTTGTTCCCGTGGTGCGTGAAATACGATAAAGCGTATCCCCCCGTTTCACGGTGTAAACGGAGCCGGAATACGTTCCTGTGTCTGATGATTTGCTACCAGAACAGCCCGCCAGAAGCAGCCCTGCCGATAACAGCATCACGATACCCAGCGTTTTTTTATTCGGGCGTCCTGCGCTCAAAATCTTTCCTCGCTCAAAAAACAAGACGCTATATCATAGCAGCCACCTGTCAGATACCCAATCCATTGCTCGGAAAATGGATGTACAAATCAAGAATTGTGAATGAATCCATTAGGATAGCGATCCCCCATTTGCACATCGTCATAACGAAAAAGAGAGCCCCCTGAGAGTCGCCTAATATTCATTTATCACAATGATTTTTATCACACTCATATTGATACACTGCCCTCTCTTTCTTTGCTGATAAAAACGCATCATCCCTGGCGTTTTATTAACAACATCACACTTCCCTCCTCCCACCATGTTTATAGTCGTTTCTGGCGTAATTCTTGCCTGCAAAGACTAAATCATTGCCATAAGAACCAAATGTTCAAATCAAGGGGATTTCTATGGAAGCGCGGGAAGCAACCGCTACAGGTGAATCATGTATGCGCGTAGATGCCATTGCTAAGGTTACCGGGCGGGCACGATATACAGATGATTATGTTATGGCAGGCATGTGTTACGCAAAATATGTACGTAGCTCTATCGCACATGGTTATGCCGTAAATATTAACGATGAAAAAGCCAGAAGCCTGCCGGGCGTACTGGCGATTTTTACCTGGGAAGATGTACCGGATATCCCATTCGCGACGGCAGGACATGCATGGACGCTTGACGAAAATAAACGCGATACCGCCGATCGCGCACTGTTAACCCGCCATGTTCGTCATCATGGTGATGCTGTTGCCATCGTCGTAGCCCGCGATGAGCTCACGGCAGAAAAAGCGGCGCAACTAGTCAGCATCGAGTGGCAAGAATTACCCGTTATCACCACGCCAGAAGCGGCACTGGCAGAAGACGCAGCACCAATCCATAACGGCGGAAATTTACTTAAACAAAGCATGATGTCGACAGGCAATGTCCAGCAAACAATCGATGCGGCAGATTACCAGATCGAGGGGCATTATCAGACACCGGTCATTCAGCATTGCCATATGGAAAGTGTGACCTCTCTGGCATGGATGGAGGATGACTCGCGAATTACCATCGTCTCCAGTACGCAGATCCCGCACATTGTTCGCCGTGTTGTCGGTCAGGCGCTGGATATTCCCTGGTCATGTGTGCGAGTCATCAAACCGTTTGTCGGTGGCGGTTTTGGTAATAAACAGGATGTGCTGGAAGAGCCCATGGCGGCATTCCTGACCAGCAAGCTCGGTGGTATTCCGGTGAAAGTTTCCCTTAGCCGTGAAGAGTGTTTTCTCGCAACCCGAACCCGCCACGCCTTTACCATTGATGGGCAAATGGGCGTGAACCGTGATGGTACGTTGAAAGGTTATAGTCTGGATGTTCTGTCCAACACCGGCGCTTATGCCTCTCACGGTCACTCCATCGCTTCCGCAGGCGGTAATAAAGTCGCTTACCTTTATCCTCGTTGTGCTTACGCTTACAGTTCAAAGACCTGCTATACCAATCTGCCCTCGGCTGGCGCGATGCGCGGTTATGGTGCACCGCAAGTCGTTTTTGCTGTCGAATCAATGCTGGATGACGCCGCTACCGCGCTGGAACTAGACCCAGTAGAAATTCGTTTACGTAATGCCGCTTGTGAAGGCGATGCGAATCCACTCACGGGCAAGCGTATTTACAGCGCCGGATTACCAAAGTGTCTGGAAAAAGGACGAGAAATCTTTGAATGGGAAAAACGCCGTGCAGAGTGCCAGAACCAGCAAGGCAATTTACGGCGAGGCGTTGGCGTTGCCTGTTTTAGCTACACCTCTAACACCTGGCCTGTTGGTGTAGAAATCGCTGGCGCACGCCTGTTGATGAATCAGGATGGAACCATCAACGTACAAAGCGGTGCGACGGAAATCGGTCAGGGTGCCGACACCGTGTTCTCGCAAATGGTGGCGGAAACCGTGGGTATCCCAGTCAGCGATGTCCGCGTAATTTCGACACAAGACACCGACGTTACACCCTTCGACCCCGGTGCGTTTGCGTCACGGCAGAGCTATGTTGCCGCGCCAGCGTTGCGCAGTGCGGCGTTGCTGTTGAAAGAGAAAATCATCGCTCACGCCGCAGTCATGCTACATCAGTCAGCGATGAATCTAACCTTGATAAAAGGCCATATCGTGCTGGTTGAAAGACCGGAAGAGCCATTGTTGTCATTAAAAGATCTGGCAATGGATGCGTTTTATCATCCCGAGCGTGGCGGACAGCTTTCTGCAGAAAGCTCCATCAAAACCACCACGAACCCACCAGCGTTTGGCTGTACCTTTGTTGATCTGACGGTCGATATCGCGCTGTGCAAAGTCACTATCAACCGCATCCTCAATGTTCATGATTCAGGGCATATTCTTAATCCGCTGCTGGCAGAAGGCCAGGTACACGGCGGGATGGGAATGGGCATTGGCTGGGCGCTATTTGAAGAGATGATCATCGACGCGAAAAGCGGTGTGGTACGTAACCCAAATCTGCTGGATTACAAAATGCCGACCATGCCAGATCTGCCACAACTGGAAAGCGCATTCGTCGAAATCAATGAACCGCAATCCGCATACGGACATAAGTCACTGGGTGAGCCTCCGATCATTCCTGTTGCCGCAGCTATTCGTAACGCGGTGAAGATGGCTACCGGTGTTGCAATCAATACACTGCCGCTGACGCCAAAACGGTTATACGAAGAGTTCCATCTGGCAGGATTGATTTGAGGATAACATCATGTTTGATTTTGCTTCTTACCATCGCGCGACCACCATTGCCGATGCCATCAACCTGCTGGCCCACAATCCGCAGGCAAAATTGCTCGCCGGTGGCACTGACGTACTGATTCAGCTCCACCATCACAATGACCGTTATCGCCATATTGTTGATATCCACAATCTGGCGGAGCTTCGGGGGATTACGCTGGAGGAAAACGGCGCGCTGCGAATCGGCTCCGCGACGACATTTACTCAGCTCATTGAAGATCCGTTAACCCAGCGTCATCTTCCGGCGTTATGTGCTGCGGCTTCGTCAATTGCCGGGCCACAGATCCGTAATGTCGCTACCTACGGTGGAAATATTTGCAACGGTGCCACCAGCGCAGATTCCGCCACGCCAACGCTGATTTATGACGCGAAGCTGGAGATCCACTCACCGCGAGGAGTTCGTTTTGTCCCGATAAATGGCTTTCACACCGGGCCGGGCAAAGTATCTCTTGAGCATGACGAAATCCTTGTCGCTTTTCATTTTCCGCCGCAACCGAAAGAACATGCTGGTAGCGCGCATTTTAAATATGCCATGCGCGACGCGATGGATATTTCAACGATTGGCTGCGCCGCGCATTGTCGGCTGGATAATGGAAGTTTCAGTGAATTACGCCTGGCATTTGGTGTTGCCGCTCCAACGCCGATTCGCTGCCAACATGCTGAACAGGCTGCACAAAACGCGCCACTGAACCTGCAAACGCTGGAAGCCATCAGCGAGTCTGTCCTGCAAGACGTCGCCCCGCGTTCCTCATGGCGTGCGAGTAAAGAGTTTCGTCTGCATCTTATCCAGACGATGACCAAAAAAGTCATTAGCGAAGCCGTCGCTGCGGCAGGGGGAAAACTGCAATGAACCACAGCGAAACAATTACCATTGAATGCGTCATTAACGGAATGCCTTTTCAGCTCCGCGCCGCGCCGGGTATGCCGCTTTCAGAACTGCTGCGTGAGCAAGGATTACTTAGCGTCAAACAAGGATGCTGCGTTGGAGAATGCGGCGCGTGTACTGTGCTGGTTGATGGCACCGCGATAGATAGCTGCTTATACCTTGCCACCTGGGCTGAAGGAAAAGAGATCCGCACACTGGAAGGCGAAGCAAAAGGCGGCAAACTTTCTCATGTACAACAGGCTTATGCGAAATCAGGCGCGGTACAGTGTGGCTTTTGTACGCCCGGGTTGATTATGGCCACCACGGCAATGCTGGCAAAACCACGCGAGAAACCATTAACTATTACGGAAATTCGTCGCGGCCTGGCGGGAAATCTTTGTCGCTGCACCGGTTATCAGATGATTGTGAATACAGTGCTGGACTGCGAGGAAACGAAGTAAAACGAAATCCGGCCTGAATGCAGGCCGGATTTACGGCGGTTACGCGCTTAACAATTCATATTTTTTAATCTTACGATAGAGCGTAGCAATGCCGATGCCCAGTTCATCAGCGACTTGCTTCTTGCTGTTATGACGTGAAAGCGCCTCGCGGATCATCTGTTTTTCCATCTCCTCCAGCGCCGTACCACCAGCATCATCAAGTGCCAAATGTGCTTCGCTGGCTTCTGGGCTCTCACTTTGCTCTGTCACGCCGTTATTTACCAGATTGGGCGGCAAGAGTGTGCTGTCAATGACTTCACCTGAAGGAACAACGTTGACCAGATATTCCATCAAATTGCTTAGCTCTCGCAGGTTTCCAGGCCAATAATGCTTACGCAGCAACTCAACAACATCAGGAGCAATGCCAGGATAAACCGACCCCAGACGACGGGTATGCAGATGTAAAAAGTAATGCACCAGCAGTTCAATATCTTCCTGACGTTCACGCAAAGGCGGCAACGTTATCGGAATAACATTCAGGCGATAGAAGAGATCCTCACGAAACTTACCTTCAGCAATAAACTGAGCCAAATTCTGGTTAGTTGCAGAAATGATGCGAATGTCGACCTGTATTGGGCTGCTGGCACCAATCGGCAGAATTTCACGCGCCTCAATAGCTCGTAACAATTTTGCCTGCAACATTAATGGCATATCGCCAATTTCATCGAGAAACAGCGTGCCCGTATTCGCCGCCTGAATCAGCCCTGTTTTTCCGTTGGCAGAAGCCCCCGTAAAAGCGCCTTTGACATAACCGAACAGCTCACTTTCCAGAAGCTGCTCCGGGATCGCGGCACAGTTGATAGCAATAAAGGGTTTATTCCGTCTTCCACTCAACTTATGGATTGCACGAGCGACAACTTCTTTACCGGTGCCACTTTCCCCGACCACCATTACGCTGGATGGGCTGGGCGCGATACGGCTAATGAGCCGTTTTAATTGCCGCATAACCCGGCATTCACCCACTAATTGTTCTATATGCGGTTCATCAGAAACGTTCGCCACAGAAAAACTGGTATGTGACTGGTGAAACGCCATCAAAAATAACTGTCGCCCCTGGATGTTATGCAACTGACCAATGATTAATTCACTTTTATCATCCCACGAAACGATATGTTGCATATGTCCATGAGTAAAATTACTCTCAAATGTTAATGGTCTGAAACGAATAGGTTTCCCAACCATATTATTTTGAGCAACACCAAGAGTTTTTAATGCAGTCTGGTTAACAAACTGAATACGATTGTCTTCATCAATAACTAACACTCCCTGATCCATATTATCGATCATGGTAGCGAATATTTTACTTATATTATCTCCTGGCCCCTGATCTTCCAGAAGTTTCGAGACAAAAATAGTAGATATATGGCGAACGTAATCTGAAAATTCGCGTAAATTATCACTGATATGTTCTTGTTGCTCATGAGTAACAGCAATCAAACTTATCACTCCGACACAACGATCCTGCAGAATAACGGGCGTGCCCAGGAATGCCTTTTCACGACAATTTTCTTTACTGTCACAACCTTCACAAAGGGGATCGAAGCGAGACTGTGTCACAACCTTTTCGGTTTTGGTTTCCAGGACATAGCGGAGCAAGCGTGAATTACCACTTAGCTGGCGACCAAGAAATTTCCCATATGCGCCAGTTCCAGCGACGCGACACAAGTTTTCATCAACGATCTCAACCTCAAGCTGCAAAACGCTGGCTAGCATTCTGGCAAAACGCTGAATTGTTGGTTGAATTTGCATCAATACTGACTGCGTAGTAACAAGCTCCATAGCTTTACCTTCCAGAATCACTTAAAAGTCGATCATTGAAGACGTTGATGGTTCACAGGTCATGACGATATTAACTCAGACAAATATAGCTTTGCTAAAAACATAGGATTTTTATCACTTTCTAATGAAATTATGGAAGTGATATCACATTTCTATATCAATATGAGAATTACAGGACTGCATTTATCAAACTGACGACAATTCTCCTCTCCCTTATATCTTATTTATGATACTTAGCAGCAAATAAATAACGGCAGAAAAAAAGCCAATCGTTTCCGTATATTTTTATGCTCTATAGTGCAATGTTAATTTGTGATCAGCCCCACATATTATCCGTCAAATTACTCTTTCGCAGCCGCGTGGATAATTCTGGCACACTTATTGTTAGTCCCAGGTATAGCTGTGAAAACACCAATCACTTTGGCAAGTCACAGTGAAATAAACCACTTTGCCTGTCATTCCACTATCGGGACTTTATGATGAAAACTGTTAATGAGCTGATTAAGGATATCAATTCGCTGACCTCTCACCTTCACGAGAAAGATTTTTTGTTAACGTGGGAACAGACGCCAGATGAACTGAAACAAGTACTGGACGTTGCCGCAGCGTTAAAAGCACTGCGTGCTGAAAACATCTCGACCAAAGTCTTTAATAGTGGATTAGGTATTTCCGTATTCCGCGACAACTCTACTCGTACCCGCTTCTCTTATGCTTCCGCGCTTAACCTGCTCGGTCTGGCACAGCAAGACCTTGATGAAGGTAAATCACAAATAGCTCACGGCGAAACCGTTCGCGAAACCGCTAATATGATCTCTTTCTGCGCCGACGCTATCGGTATTCGTGACGATATGTATCTGGGTGCAGGTAACGCCTATATGCGTGAAGTTGGCGCTGCACTTGATGACGGTTACAAACAGGGCGTGCTGCCGCAGCGTCCGGCTTTAGTGAACCTGCAATGCGATATCGACCACCCAACGCAGTCGATGGCTGACCTGGCATGGTTGCGTGAACACTTTGGTTCGCTGGAAAACCTGAAAGGTAAAAAAATCGCCATGACCTGGGCCTATTCACCAAGCTATGGCAAACCGCTCTCTGTACCGCAAGGCATCATCGGTCTGATGACCCGCTTCGGTATGGATGTCACCCTGGCTCATCCGGAAGGTTACGACCTGATCCCGGATGTCGTTGAAGTGGCGAAAAACAATGCTAAAGCATCCGGCGGCAGCTTCCGTCAGGTCACCAGCATGGAAGAAGCGTTTAAAGATGCAGACATCGTTTATCCGAAGTCATGGGCACCTTATAAAGTGATGGAAGAGCGTACTGAACTGCTGCGCGCTAACGATCACGAAGGCCTTAAAGCTCTGGAAAAACAGTGCCTGGCGCAGAACGCGCAACACAAAGACTGGCATTGTACTGAAGAGATGATGGAGCTGACCCGTGATGGCGAAGCCCTGTATATGCACTGCCTGCCGGCCGATATCAGCGGCGTATCCTGTAAAGAAGGTGAAGTCACTGAAGGTGTATTCGAAAAATACCGTATCGCGACCTACAAAGAAGCCAGCTGGAAGCCTTATATCATCGCCGCGATGATCCTGTCCCGTAAATACGCCAAACCGGGTGCACTGCTCGAACAACTGCTGAAAGAAGCGCAAGAACGCGTGAAATAACCCCTCGGGCCGATCGACAGATCGGCTCTCTATTTACAGAGGCCAAAAGGATAGGATATGTCCGTTTTCTCATTGAAGATTGATATCGCCGATAACAAATTTTTCAACGGCGAAACATCACCGCTCTTTTCGCAAAGCCAGGCAAAACTGGCGCGCCAGTTCCATCAGAAGATTGCTGGCTATCGCCCAACACCGCTTTGTGCTCTGGACGATCTCGCAAACCTTTTTGGTGTGAAGAAAATTCTCGTTAAGGACGAATCAAAACGATTCGGTCTGAACGCCTTCAAGATGCTCGGCGGTGCGTATGCCATCGCTCAGTTACTGTGCGAAAAATATCATCTTGATATCGAAACGCTGTCATTTGAACACCTGAAAAATGCTATCGGCGAAAAAATGACCTTTGCGACCACCACCGACGGCAACCACGGTCGCGGTGTCGCATGGGCAGCGCAGCAACTCGGGCAGAATGCGGTGATTTACATGCCGAAAGGCTCCGCTCAGGAACGCGTTGACGCCATTCTGAACCTCGGTGCCGAGTGCATCGTCACAGACATGAACTATGACGACACCGTTCGCCTGACCATGCAACACGCACAGCAGCACGGCTGGGAGGTAGTGCAGGATACCGCCTGGGAAGGCTACACCAAAATCCCAACCTGGATCATGCAGGGCTATGCCACGCTGGCAGATGAAGCCGTCGAGCAAATGCGTGAAATGGGCGTAACCCCAACGCACGTTCTGCTGCAAGCCGGCGTCGGCGCGATGGCTGGTGGTGTGTTGGGTTATCTGGTCGATGTCTACAGCCCGCAAAATCTGCACAGCATTATTGTTGAACCGGACAAAGCTGACTGTATTTATCGCTCTGGCGTCAAAGGCGACATCGTCAACGTTGGTGGCGATATGGCGACGATCATGGCGGGCCTGGCCTGCGGCGAACCTAACCCGCTGGGCTGGGAAATCCTACGTAACTGCGCCACTCAATTCATCTCCTGCCAGGACAGCGTTGCCGCATTAGGTATGCGCGTGCTGGGTAATCCGTATGGCAACGATCCTCGCATCATCTCCGGTGAATCTGGCGCTGTCGGTTTGGGCGTTCTCGCGGCGGTTCATTATCACCCGCAACGACAAAGCCTGATGGAAAAACTGGCGCTGAACAAAGATGCCGTGGTGCTGGTTATCAGCACTGAAGGCGACACCGACGTGAAGCACTACCGCGAAGTTGTCTGGGAAGGCAAACACTCTGTAGCACCTTAATCACACTATTGGAACAGCTCCCCGCAAAACGGGGAGTAAAAAACTGGAGAAAAATAATGGCTAAGAATATTCCATTCAAACTGATTCTTGAAAAAGCAAAGGATTACCAGGCAGACATGACTCGCTTCCTGCGCGACATGGTTGCGATTCCCAGTGAAAGCTGTGACGAAAAACGCGTAGTGCATCGTATTAAAGAAGAGATGGAAAAAGTTGGTTTCGATAAAGTTGAAATCGACCCAATGGGCAACGTTCTCGGTTATATCGGCCGCGGCCCGCGTCTGGTTGCGATGGATGCTCACATCGACACCGTCGGCATTGGCAACATCAAAAACTGGGAATTCGACCCGTACGAAGGTATGGAAACTGATGAGCTGATCGGTGGTCGCGGTACTTCCGACCAGGAAGGCGGCATGGCGTCTATGGTATATGCCGGTAAAATCATAAAAGACCTCGGTCTGGAAGATGAATATACCCTGCTGGTTACCGGTACGGTGCAGGAAGAAGACTGCGACGGTCTGTGCTGGCAGTACATTATTGAACAATCTGGCATTCGCCCGGAATTTGTGGTCAGTACTGAACCGACTGATTGCCAGGTATACCGTGGTCAGCGCGGTCGTATGGAAATTCGTATTGATGTTCAGGGCGTTAGCTGTCACGGTTCTGCGCCAGAACGCGGTGATAACGCCATTTTCAAAATGGGACCGATTCTTGGCGAATTACAAGAACTGTCCCAACGTCTGGGTTATGACGAATTCCTCGGCAAAGGTACGCTGACCGTTTCTGAAATTTTCTTTACCTCCCCAAGCCGTTGCGCTGTAGCAGACAGCTGCGCAGTTTCTATTGACCGTCGTCTGACCTGGGGTGAAACCTGGGAAGGCGCGCTGGACGAAATCCGCGCCCTGCCAGCAGTTCAAAAAGCGAATGCTGTCGTTTCTATGTACAACTATGACCGTCCGTCCTGGACTGGCCTGGTCTACCCAACCGAATGCTACTTCCCGACCTGGAAAGTGGAAGAAGATCACTTCACTGTTAAAGCCCTGGTGAATGCCTACGAAGGTCTGTTTGGCAAAGCGCCGGTCGTTGATAAGTGGACCTTCTCAACTAACGGCGTATCCATCATGGGTCGTCACGGCATTCCGGTGATCGGCTTTGGCCCAGGTAAAGAACCTGAAGCGCACGCGCCAAACGAAAAAACCTGGAAATCACACCTGGTGACCTGTGCCGCTATGTACGCTGCAATCCCGTTAAGCTGGCTGGCAACCGAATAATTATTCTTAACTTATTCCCCTCCGGTTCGCCGGAGGGTTTTTGGAGTTTGCTATGCGCGTATTGATCAAAAACGGCACTGTCGTGAACGCAGATGGACAAGCAAAGCAGGATTTGTTGATTGAAAGCGGGATTGTTCGCCAGTTGGGCACCAATATTTCGCCGCAGCTCCCTTATGAAGAAATTGATGCCACTGGCTGTTACGTTTTCCCTGGCGGCGTGGACGTCCATACGCATTTTAATATTGATGTCGGCATTGCGCGCAGTTGTGATGATTTTTTTACCGGTACTCGCGCAGCCGCGTGTGGCGGTACAACAACCATTATTGACCATATGGGATTTGGCCCAAATGGCTGCCGGTTACGCCATCAACTGGAAGTTTATCGTGGTTATGCCGCCCATAAGGCGGTCATCGACTACAGCTTTCACGGTGTGATCCAGCACATTAATCACGCCATCCTCGACGAAATCCCGATGATGGTCGAGGAAGGGCTGAGCAGTTTTAAACTCTATTTAACCTATCAATATAAACTCAACGATGATGAAGTGTTGCAAGCATTACGCCGCTTGCATGAGTCTGGCGCCCTGACCACTGTGCACCCGGAAAATGACGCAGCTATCGCCAGCAAGCGGGCGGAGTTTATTGCCGCCGGGTTAACCGCGCCACGCTATCACGCCTTGAGTCGACCTCTGGAATGCGAAGCTGAAGCTATCGCCCGCATGATTAATCTGGCGCAACTTGCCGGCAACGCCCCACTCTATATCGTCCATCTGTCTAACGGCTTAGGTCTGGATTACCTGCGCCTTGCCCGCGCGAATCACCAGCCTGTCTGGGTTGAAACTTGTCCGCAATATCTTCTGCTGGACGAACGCAGTTACGATACAGAAGACGGAATGAAATTTATCCTTAGCCCACCGCTGCGCAATGTTCGCGAGCAGGACAAACTGTGGTGTGGCATCAGCGATGGTGCGATTGACGTGGTGGCGACCGATCATTGCACCTTCTCGATGGCTCAACGCCAGCAAATTTCTAAAGGCGATTTCAGTCGCTGCCCAAATGGCTTGCCCGGTGTGGAAAACCGCATGCAGTTACTATTTTCCAGTGGCGTAATGACCGGACGTATAACACCGGAACGTTTTGTTGAGTTAACCAGCGCGATGCCCGCCAGGCTGTTTGGCCTGTGGCCACAAAAAGGATTGTTAGCGTCCGGTTCCGATGGCGACGTGGTGATTATCGACCCACGTCAGAGCCAACAAATTCAACATCGCCATCTCCACGACAACGCCGACTATTCGCCCTGGGAGGGCATTACCTGTCAGGGCGCAATTGTCAGAACGCTATCCCGTGGTGAAACGATTTTCTGCGACGGAGCCTTCACAGGCAAAGCCGGACGCGGTCGTTTCCTGCGACGCAAACCGTTTGTCCCTCCCGTGCTCTAACCACTACCAGGGATCTATACACAATTAAGAATGATGAGTGAGGAAAAATGAGTAAGAAAATTGTTCTCGCCCTCGGCGGGAATGCGCTGGGCGACGATCTGGCCGGACAAATGAAAGCGGTAAAAATTACGTCTCAGGCAATTGTTGATTTAATTGCCCAAGGACATGAAGTTATCGTCACTCATGGTAATGGGCCGCAGGTAGGCATGATTAACTAGGCATTCGAAGCTGCCGCAAAAACGGAAGCACACTCGCCAATGCTGCCAATGTCTGTCTGTGTCGCCTTAAGCCAGGGATACATTGGATACGATTTACAAAACGCCTTAAGGGAAGAGCTGCTTTCTCGTGGTATTAATAAACCTGTAGCAACGCTGGTTACTCAGGTCGAAGTCGACGCTAACGATCCGGCATTCCTCAATCCGACCAAACCGATCGGGTCGTTCTTTACCGAGCAGGAAGCCGAGCAACTGACAAAACAGGGCTACACCCTGAAAGAAGACGCGGGGCGTGGCTATCGTCGTGTAGTAGCCTCACCGAAGCCTGTTGATATTATTGAAAAAGAAACGGTTAAAGCTCTGGTAGATGCAGGTCAGGTTGTGATCACCGTTGGCGGTGGCGGTATCCCTGTGATTCGTGAGGGTAACCATCTGCGCGGTGCCAGCGCGGTTATCGATAAAGACTGGGCCAGCGCCCGTCTGGCAGAAATGATCGATGCCGATATGCTGATCATTCTGACTGCGGTAGAAAAAGTGGCCATTAACTTCGGTAAAGAGAATGAGCAGTGGCTCGACCGCCTGTCATTGGCCGATGCAGAACGCTTTATCGAAGAAGGTCATTTTGCGAAAGGTTCTATGCTGCCGAAAGTAGAAGCTGCCGCCTCGTTTGCTCGCTCTCGCGCTGGTCGTGAAGCACTGATTACCGTATTGAGCAAAGCGAAAGAAGGGATTGAAGGCAAAACCGGAACGGTAATTCGTCAGTAATTTAAAGGTCGGATGGCGACGCCATCCGACCAGATATTGCTGACAAACTGGCTCAATCGCCAATGTTGGCACGGTTTTCCCCCTCTCTCCGAAGGGGCGAGGGGACTGTCCGAACTCTTTTTGGACTTTGTCATCAGTCTCAGGCCGGGCGGGTAATACCATCCGGCCGTTTTCATTTAAGCCACTTCCAGCACTTCTTCTGTCGCTTTAACGCCCTGATGCATCAACATCATTAACGCCTCAAGGACACCGCCGCCAATCGCCCTGGCTTTATCTGAAACACTGGTGAAATCGGCCGTTTCGCCACGAGGATCGATATCACCGATTTTAAAACCACCGACCACCGCCAGTCCGTCGTTCAACAAGCCACGCACCATCCCCGTCAACGGCGCTTTAATTTCATGCTCACCAATCCAGGCAATCACATCGCCCTCTTTCACCAGATCGCCTAATTTCACATTGGATCGCATAATGCCTGCCGCCGGAGCACGGATCACACGTCGGGTGGTGTGCCCCATGATATTACCGGGAACACCGGTATTCTCCTGCGCACAACCGGAGTAAATCACCTGACCGAGCCAGTGCCCGCGATTCGTTTCAATTACCGCATGGCAATCTTTCCCTGCGGTAAACCCCGGCCCAAGCGCGATCGTCACCGGTGCCATATCTGCACGCGTACCCAAATTCTGTTTCGCAAGAATAGCGTCCACAACGCAAAGCGGTTTCAGTTCATCAAGCAGTGAACAGGCAGGATCTACCATCACCGAGATGAATCCACGTTCGGTAAGTTTCATCGCCTCCGCAGAAGTTGTTGCCAGACGGGCGGTCACACCTTCAACCGTCATTTCGTCGTCGAACACGGCCTGGGCAAACGCTACGGTACAACGAATCACCGTTGGCTTTTCCACTTCCAGCATGATCACTTTGAACCCCGCATGATACAAGCGTAACGCCACACCACTGGCGATATCTCCCGCGCCGCGAATTACCACCAGTTGGTGTCCGGAAGGATGCGTAGGTTTCATCATCAGCCCACCCGGCGCGTTATTTTTCACCTGTAATATTTCTGCCAGCACGCTGATGGCGATCTCCTGAGGCGTTTCCGCACCAATGTTGTAACCAACCGGCGCGTGTAAACGGGCAATATGTTCTTCAGCCACGCCTTTCTCGCGCAATTGACGCAGGAAAAGCTGCACCTTGCGGCGACTTGCCAGCAAACCCAGCCATGCAATGGGCTGTTCAATGAGTTTATCGAGGGCTTCACGATCCTGATTATTCGTGGCAATCAGGACAAAATTATCAGGGCGAATCTCCAGTGCTTCTACTGCCGCGCCAAACGAATCGGCATGGAGAAGCGTAGTTGACGGCGGGAAAAGTTCAGGATTGAGGCTTTCGCGATAAATATCGGCAACGGCGATATCAAACCCTAATAGCGCAGCACTCTGGGCAATCGCCCGGTTGACATGCCCCGCGCCGATCAACACCAGACGTGGTCTCATACCATGCACGCTGATAAACACTGACATTGCGCCTCCGCAATCTGACCCGACGGCATCCGCGCCGTTACGAGCCATGCGCCCGTGGAATAATCGCGGCTTACGTTCCTGCAATGCCTGAAGCGACTCTTCAATCACCTTCCGCTCAACCATTCCGCCGCCAATTGTGCCGACGATAGAACCATCGGCACGCACTAACATTTGTGCAGAATGACGGGGTGTAGAACCTCGGCTATCCACAATTTGCGCCATCGCAAACGGACAATTTTGCTCTTCGAGTTTTGCAGCCTCTGTGAAAATATTCATACCAACCTCAATGGATATCCTTTCAGTAACCCGGAATGTCCGAGCTGCTAATTCACAAATCTGCGCGCGATTGCAGGATCTTCTTGTATATCGCCCAGCCAGATTGCCTCTACGTCGTGTTGTTGCAGCGGTTTGAGTAGCTCGCTTTGCGCAATCGCATTCTCACATTGAGAAAAACGGTTAATGAACCAGATTCGCCGACAGCCTTGCGGTACGTTTTTAAACGCCCCCTGCGGATGGCGAACCAGCGCAACGAGATCGCTCAGCTGCAAGGTTGCATCAGGTGTTAACCCTGTAATCTCAGCGAACTGCGACCAGCGATGGACATTTTCAGCACCAACTTTAGTGCCCAAAATATGCCCTCCCATCACAGCAATCACGCAGCAACTGCTTTTAGGTATGCAAGGTTCGTGCTCATCTGGCGCTTTTAACGGCATTCCACGCGAGCCATCTGCCTCAATGAGAATTACGTCACATTCTGGTCGTTGCGCCAGTACATCAATGGTATCTGGCGTAAATCCCTGCGCTTTTCCCTGTTTCGCTTTGAAGCGGTGAAAACAAAATGCAATGGGGGATGTGAGAGGCGCATGAGGAAGCATGGCGGGATCGCGACAGAAAACCACGGGCCAGTGAGACGTTGGTATAAACATATGTGTCGTCGTCGTGATTAACACGCGCCTGCCACTAGACTGAAGTAACTCTGCCAGCCAAAAAAGCAGACTGGTTTTCCCCCCTGCACCAACAACAGAAATGACTGCCGGAGCGTTCTGCACGCCTAAATCAATGAATAATGCTGATGGGTCAATTATACTTTTCACGAGTCTTCATAGACCTCTCTGGGATAAATTAGCCCACAAATTCATTAACCAGGAAGTAACGCAATTTTCAGGCGTTATTAACCGATATAAATAATGGAATCACTATGTCATCTATCGACTGTATAATTACCGCTGCTGGATTATCATCAAGAATGGGACAATGGAAAATGATGTTACCCTGGCAACAGGAAACAATTCTTGATGCAAGTATCAAAAACGCGTTGCAGTTTTGTAGTCGAATTATTTTAGTTACGGGTTTTCGCGCTAATGAACTGCACCATCGCTACGAGAACACTGGCAATATTACTCTTATTTATAATCCAGATTATGAGCAGGGCTTACTGACCTCGGTGAAGGCTGCGGCTCCCGAAGTGCAAACTGAACATTGCTTTATTACTCATGGTGACATGCCAAGTCTTAATGCCAATATATTTAATAAAATCTGGAAGTTACGCAACAACGGTGCAATTCTCCCACTCCACAATGGTATCCCTGGTCATCCCATTTTAATCTCAAAATCGAGTCTGATGCAGGCTATCCAACGTCCCAACGTGGCCAATATGCGTCAGGCATTGCAAATGGGTGAACATTATTCCGTCGAAATAGAAGATGAAGAAATAATTTTAGATATTGATACCCCCGAGGACTTTATTAATGCGCAAAAGTGGCATACTGAATTTTAGAAAACCAGGTTAAACGATTGCGTTCAAATATTCATTCCGCTCAGTACCCTTTTATCATAATGATAAGGAGCCACTGATTTTGAGAAATGAGAAAAAATGATAAAACCCCTGGTAATAATAACTCTCAGTAGTGATTTTAATTCTCATTTAGCACCTGTGAGATCATTCACAAAAAACCATTAAGTTTCGAGGCGCCTCACATTTTTTTATATTTCCGAGCCAACCT
Organism: Escherichia sp. MOD1-EC7011; assembly: GCF_002965005.1. NCBI lineage: Bacteria > Pseudomonadati > Pseudomonadota > Gammaproteobacteria > Enterobacterales > Enterobacteriaceae > Escherichia > Escherichia sp. MOD1-EC7011. The sequence continues at coordinate 102,114 of NZ_PTRD01000003.1, read as the reverse complement.
GGCAATAGTGGTGCGATTGTTGCTCTGTCTCCTTAAACCACCGGATTTATCAATACCGGTCACTCAATGATATCTGTATAAGCTAAGGAGAGGGTTATGGGGGATATTATGCGTCCCATTCCGTTTGAGGAACTTTTGACGCGCATATTTGATGAATACCAACAACAACGCTCAATCTTTGGTATTCCTGAGCAACAGTTTTACTCACCCGTAAAAGGTAAAACTGTTAGCGTCTTCGGTGAAACCTGTGCCACCCCCGTCGGCCCTGCCGCTGGTCCGCACACGCAACTCGCGCAAAATATCGTCACTTCCTGGCTGACTGGCGGACGCTTTATCGAACTAAAAACCGTCCAAATTCTTGACCGCCTGGAGCTGGAAAAGCCCTGTATCGATGCCGAAGACGAATGCTTTAACACCGAATGGTCAACCGAATTTACCCTGCTTAAAGCCTGGGATGAATACCTCAAAGCCTGGTTTGCCCTGCATCTTCTCGAAGCCATGTTCCAGCCTTCTGATTCTGGTAAATCGTTTATCTTTAATATGAGCGTCGGTTACAACCTCGAAGGCATTAAGCAGCCGCCGATGCAGCAGTTCATCGACAATATGATGGACGCATCTGACCATCCGAAATTCGCTCAATACCGCGATACGCTGAATAAACTCCTCCACGATGACGCATTTTTAGCCCGCCACGGATTGCAGGAAAAACGTGAAAGCTTGCAGGCCTTAGCAGCCCGTATCCCCACCAGCATGGTACAAGGCGTTACCCTCTCCACCATGCACGGCTGCCCTCCGCATGAAATCGAAGCCATTTGCCGCTACATGCTGGAAGAAAAAGAGCTGAACACCTTTGTGAAACTCAACCCGACCTTACTGGGGTACGCGCGTGTTCGTGAGATTCTTGATGGATGTGGGTTCGATTACATCGGCTTAAAAGAAGAGTCATTTGATCACGACCTCAAGCTAACGCAGGCGCTGGAAATGCTGGAACGCCTGATGGCGCTGGCAAAAGAAAAATCACTCGGCTTTGGCGTCAAACTGACTAACACTCTCGGCACCATCAATAACAAAGGCGCACTGCCTGGTGAAGAGATGTATATGTCCGGCCGTGCACTGTTCCCGCTCTCTATCAATGTCGCGGCAGTTCTGTCCCGTGCCTTTGACGGCAAACTGCCAATTTCTTATTCCGGTGGTGCCAGCCAGCTGACTATCCGCGATATTTTCGATACTGGCATTCGCCCTATCACCATGGCAACCGACTTACTGAAACCCGGCGGCTATTTGCGTTTAAGTGCCTGTATGCGCGAGCTGGAAGGCTCCGACGCCTGGGGACTTGACCACGTTGACGTGGAACGACTGAGCAAGCTGGCCGCAGATGCGCTGACCATGGAGTACACCCAGAAACACTGGAAGCCAGAAGAGCGTATAGAAGTGGCAGAAGACCTGCCGCTGACCGACTGCTACGTTGCCCCCTGTGTCACTGCCTGCGCCATCAAACAGGATATTCCGGAATACATTCGTCTGCTTGGCGAACATCGCTATGCCGACGCGCTGGAACTCATCTACCAACGTAATGCCCTGCCCGCCATTACTGGTCACATTTGCGATCACCAGTGCCAGTACAACTGTACCCGCCTGGATTACGACAGTGCGCTGAATATCCGCGAACTGAAAAAAGTCGCCCTGGAAAAAGGCTGGGATGAATATAAGCAACGCTGGCACAAACCAGCCGGTTCCGGTTCTCGCCATCCGGTTGCCGTCATTGGCGCAGGTCCGGCGGGTCTGGCAGCAGGCTACTTCCTTGCCAGAGCGGGTCATCCGGTGACGCTATTTGAACGCGAAGCTAACGCCGGCGGCGTGGTGAAAAATATCATTCCACAGTTCCGTATTCCTGCTGAGTTGATTCAGCACGATATCGATTTTGTTGCCGACCACGGCGTGAAATTTGAGTATGGCTGTTCACCGGATCTGACCGTCGAACAGTTAAAAAATCAGGGCTTCCACTATGTTCTGATTGCCACCGGCACCGATAAAAACAGCGGTGTGAAGCTGGCGGGCAACAACCAGAATGTCTGGAAATCGCTCCCCTTCCTGCGCGAGTACAACAAAGGCGCAGTGCTCAACTTGGGTAAACATGTGGTGATTGTCGGTGCGGGTAACACCGCAATGGACTGCGCCCGTGCGGCGTTACGCGTTCCGGGCGTTGAAAAAGCGACTGTCGTTTACCGTCGTTCACTACAAGAGATGCCAGCATGGCGCGAAGAGTATGAAGAAGCACGACACGATGGCGTAGAGTTCCGTTTCCTCAATAACCCAGAACGTTTCGATGCGGATGGCACCTTAACGTTGCGCGTTATGTCGCTTGGCGAACCCGATGAGAAAGGCCGTCGCCGTCCGGTTGAAACCAACGAAACAGTAACGCTACACGTAGACAGCCTGATCACCGCCATTGGCGAACAGCAGGATACCGAAGCCCTGAACGCAATGGGCGTGCCGCTGGACAAAAACGGCTGGCCTGATGTCGACCATAACGGCGAAACTCGTCTGACTGACGTCTTTATGATTGGTGACGTACAGCGCGGTCCGTCCTCTATTGTCGCGGCTGTCGGAACGGCTCGACGAGCCACCGATGCCATCCTTAGTCGAGAAAATATCCGCTCCCACCAGAGCGATAAATACTGGAACAACGTCAACCCGGCGGAAATCTACCAACGTAAAGGCGATATCTCTGTCACCCTGGTGAACAGTGACGATCGTGACGCGTTTGTCGCCCAGGAAGCCGCTCGCTGCCTTGAATGTAACTACGTTTGCAGCAAGTGTGTGGATGTCTGCCCTAACCGCGCCAACGTCTCAATTGCCGTCCCTGGCTTCCAGAACCGTTTCCAGACGCTGCACCTCGACGCTTACTGTAACGAATGCGGCAACTGCGCTCAGTTCTGCCCGTGGAACGGTAAACCGTACAAAGACAAAATCACCGTCTTTAGTCTGTCGCAAGACTTTGATAACAGCAGCAACCCAGGCTTCCTGGTGGAAGATGATCGTGTGCGTATACGTCTGAATAACCAAAGCTGGGTGCTGAATATCAATAGCGAAGGTCAGTTCGACAACGTACCGCCAGAGCTGAACGATATGTGCCGCATCATTAGCCATGTCCACCAGCATCATCATTATCTGCTGAGCCGCGTGGAGGTGTAATCATGTTGATTCTGAAGAATGTCACCGCAGTACAGTTACACCCGGCAAAAGTACAGGAAGGCGTCGATATCGCCATCGAAAATGATGTGATTGTCGCGATCGGCGATGCTCTGACGCAGCGTTATCCTGACGCCAGCTACAAAGAGATGCATGGCCGGATTGTGATGCCTGGTATTGTCTGCTCACACAACCATTTTTACTCGGGACTTTCGCGCGGAATTATGGCGAACATCGCTCCCTGCCCGGATTTCATCTCAACGCTGAAAAATCTTTGGTGGCGGCTCGATCGTGCCCTTGATGAAGAGTCGCTCTATTACAGCGGGCTGATTTGTTCACTCGAAGCAATCAAGAGCGGATGCACGTCGGTTATCGATCACCATGCGTCCCCAGCTTATATCGGCGGGTCGCTCTCGACGCTGCGCAACGCATTTTTAAAAGTTGGCCTGCGTGCGATGACCTGTTTTGAAACCACTGACCGTAACAACGGCATCACAGAGTTACAGGAAGGTGTAGAAGAAAACATCCGTTTCGCCCGTCAGATTGACGACGCAAAGAAAGTAGCTACCGAGCCATATCTGGTGGAAGCGCATATTGGTGCTCACGCGCCGTTTACCGTGCCGGATGCCGGTCTGGAAATGCTGCGCGAAGCCGTAAAAGCCACCGGGCGTGGTTTACACATTCACGCTGCTGAAGACCTTTACGACGTTTCTCACAGTCACCACTGGTACGGCAAAGATCTGCTGGCACGACTGGCGCAATTCGATCTTATCGACAGTAAAACGCTGGTCGCCCACGGCCTGTATCTGTCGAAAGAGGATATCGCCCTGCTTAATCAGCATGACGCGTTCCTGGTACATAACGCCCGCTCCAACATGAATAACCATGTTGGTTACAACCATCATCTTAGCGATATCCGCAATCTGGCACTGGGAACCGACGGTATCGGTTCAGACATGTTTGAAGAGATGAAATTCGCCTTCTTTAAACATCGTGACGCTGGTGGTCCGCTGTGGCCTGACAGTTTTGCCAAAGCCCTGACTAACGGCAACGAACTAATGAGTCGCAACTTTGGTGCGAAATTCGGCCTGCTGGAAGCAGGTTATAAAGCCGATTTAACCATTTGCGATTACACCTCGCCAACGCCGTTGCTGGCGGACAATATCGCCGGTCATATCGCTTTCGGCATGGGTTCAGGCAGCGTTCACAGCGTGATGGTCAACGGTGTGATGGTCTATGAAGACCGTCAGTTTAACTTCGATTGCGATTCCATTTATGCGCAAGCCAGAAAAGCCGCCGCCGGTATGTGGCGTCGGATGGATGCGCTGGCATAAATGACAGATACCCTCTTCCTTCAAGGAAGAGGGTTAAATAAGGAAAGAAGATGATTGAACAATTTTTCAGACCCGACTCTGTCGAACAGGCGCTGGAACTGAAGCGCCGCTTCCAGGATGAAGCCGTCTGGTTTGCCGGGGGCAGCAAACTCAACGCCACACCAACCCGTACCGATAAAAAGATTGCCATTTCCTTACAGGATCTGGAACTGGACTGGGTTGACTGGGATAACGGCGCATTGCGTATTGGCGCAATGTCTCGCTTGCAGCCACTGCGTGATGCGCGATTTATTCCTGCAGCTTTGCGTGAAGCCCTCGGCTTTGTCTACTCTCGCCATGTTCGTAATCAGTCCACCATTGGTGGCGAAATCGCCGCCCGGCAGGAAGAGTCGGTGTTGCTTCCCGTCTTGCTGGCACTGGATGCTGAACTGGTTTTTGGCAACGGCGAAACGCTGTCAATTGAGGACTACCTGTCCTGCCCATGTGATCGTCTGCTGACAGAAATCATCATTAAAGATCCGTATCGCACCTGCGCGACTCGCAAAATTAGCCGTTCCCAGGCTGGGTTAACGGTGGTGACTGCGGCCGTTGCATTAACCGACCACGACGGTATGCGAATTGCGCTGGATGGCGTCGCCAGTAAAGCACTGCGTCTGCACGATGTCGAAAAACAAAATCTGGAAGGTAATGCACTGGAACAGGCCGTCGCCAACGCCATTTTCCCGCCGGAAGATTTGCGGGGCAGCGTGGCCTATAAACGCTATATCACGGGAGTTCTGGTAGCCGACCTGTATGCCGACTGCCAACAGGCTGGGGAGGAAGCCGTATGATTATCCACTTTACTTTAAATGGCGCGCCCCAGGCGCTAACCGTTAATCCTGGCGAAAACGTGCAAAAGCTGTTGTTTAACATGGGAATGCACTCTGTACGCAACAGTGATGATGGTTTCGGTTTTGCCGGTTCTGACGCAATTATCTTTAACGGTAATATCGTCAACGCATCCCTGCTTATTGCCGCACAGTTAGAAAAAGCAGACATTCGTACCGCAGAATCGCTGGGCAAATGGAACGAATTAAGTCTGGTTCAACAAGCAATGGTTGATGTCGGCGTGGTGCAGTCCGGTTATAACGATCCGGCTGCGGCTCTGATTATTACCGATCTTCTTGATCGCATCGCCGCACCTACCCGCGAAGAGATCGACGACGCGCTTTCTGGTCTGTTCAGCCGCGATGCAGGCTGGCAGCAATACTACCAGGTCGTTGAACTGGCGGTTGCACGTAAAAATAACCCACAGGCCACGATTGATATCGCCCCGACTTTCCGCGACGACCTTGAAGTCATTGGTAAGCACTATCCTAAAACTGATGCAGCGAAAATGGTGCAGGCGAAACCCTGCTATGTTGAAGACCGCGTAACGGCTGACGCCTGCGTCATTAAAATGTTACGTAGCCCACACGCTCACGCACTGATTACTCATCTGGATGTCAGCAAAGCTGAAGCCTTACCGGGCGTCGTTCACGTTATTACTCACCTGAATTGCCCGGATATCTACTACACACCTGGTGGTCAGAGCGCACCGGAACCGTCACCACTTGACCGCCGCATGTTCGGCAAGAAAATGCGTCATGTCGGCGATCGCGTTGCTGCGGTAGTCGCTGAAAGTGAAGAAATTGCGCTCGAAGCACTGAAGCTCATTGACGTTGAATATGAAGTGCTTAAACCGGTAATGTCGATCGACGAAGCAATGGCAGAAAATGCACCTGTCGTGCACGATGAACCGGTGGTGTATGTCGCTGGTGCGCCAGATACTCTGGAAGATGACAACAGTCATGCAGCCCAGCGCGGCGAGCATATGATCATTAACTTCCCTATCGGTTCTCGCCCACGCAAAAATATCGCCGCCAGTATTCATGGTCATATTGGCGATATGGATAAAGGCTTCGCCGATGCCGATGTGATCATTGAGCGAACCTATAACTCAACTCAGGCGCAGCAATGCCCGACTGAAACACATATCTGCTTTACCCGCATGGATGGCGATCGGCTGGTTATTCACGCCTCCACTCAAGTACCGTGGCACTTACGCCGCCAGGTTGCGCGCCTTGTAGGCATGAAACAACATAAAGTTCATGTCATTAAAGAACGCGTAGGCGGCGGTTTTGGTTCCAAACAGGACATCCTGCTGGAAGAAGTGTGCGCCTGGGCAACCTGCGTGACCGGGCGTCCGGTGCTGTTCCGCTACACCCGTGAAGAAGAGTTTATTGCCAACACTTCTCGTCACGTCGCGAAAGTCACCGTCAAACTGGGGGCGAAAAAAGATGGTCGCCTGACGGCAGTGAAGATGGATTTCCGCGCCAACACAGGCCCTTACGGCAACCATTCACTCACCGTACCGTGTAACGGGCCGGCTCTGTCGCTGCCGTTATATCCGTGCGATAACGTCGATTTCCAGGTCACCACCTACTACAGCAACATTTGTCCAAATGGTGCTTATCAGGGTTATGGCGCACCGAAAGGTAACTTCGCGATCACCATGGCATTAGCGGAACTGGCTGAACAGTTACAGATCGACCAACTGGAAATTATCGAACGTAACCGGGTACACGAAGGGCAAGAGCTGAAAATTCTCGGTGCAATCGGTGAAGGTAAAGCGCCGACCTCCGTTCCTTCCGCCGCCAGCTGCGCACTGGAAGAGATCCTGCGTCAGGGTCGCGAGATGATCCAATGGTCTTCACCGAAACCGCAAAATGGTGACTGGCGCATCGGTCGTGGCGTTGCCATTATCATGCAGAAATCGGGTATCCCGGATATCGATCAGGCTAACTGCATGATCAAACTGGAATCTGATGGCACCTTTATCGTTCACTCCGGTGGTGCGGATATCGGAACCGGCCTGGATACTGTGGTGACCAAACTGGCGGCAGAAGTGCTGCACTGCCCGCCGCAGGACGTGCATGTTATCTCCGGTGACACCGACCATGCGCTGTTTGATAAAGGCGCGTATGCCTCGTCCGGTACTTGTTTCTCAGGCAACGCGGCGCGTATGGCTGCGGAAAATCTGCGGGAGAAAATCCTGTTCCACGGTGCACAAATGTTGGGTGAGCCACTGGAAGATGTTCAACTGGCAACGCCGGGCGTCGTGCGCGGTAAGAAAGGCGAAGTGAGTTTCGGGGATATTGCCCATAAAGGCGAAACCGGTACTGGCTTTGGTTCGCTGGTGGGAACAGCCAGTTATATCACGCCTGATTTCGCCTTCCCGTATGGTGCAAACTTTGCTGAAGTTGCCGTCAACACGCGTACCGGTGAAATCCGCCTGGACAAATTCTACGCCCTGCTGGATTGCGGTACGCCGGTCAATCCGGAGTTAGCGTTGGGACAAATCTACGGCGCCACCCTGCGTGCTATCGGGCACAGTATGAGCGAAGAAATCATTTATGACGCCGAAGGTCACCCGTTAACCCGCGATTTACGCAGTTACGGCGCACCGAAAATTGGCGACATCCCACGTGATTTCCGTGCCGTACTGGTGCCGAGCGACGATAAAGTCGGCCCGTTCGGGGCGAAGTCCATCTCGGAAATTGGCGTAAATGGCGCAGCACCAGCAATTGCTACTGCAATTCACGATGCCTGCGGCATCTGGTTACGCGAATGGCATTTCACTCCGGAGAAAATACTCACCGCGCTGGAAAAAATATAAGTAATAAATGGCCGCTTCGGCGGCCTGGATTGCTGACAAATGCGAAATTGCCTGATGCGCTGCGCTTATCAGGCCTACATGTCGACTGCAATATATTGAGTTAGCATGATTTGGTAGGCGGATAAGGCGTTCATGCCGCATCCGGCATGAACAAAGCGCGATTTATCAACAATCTGTTACCGCTTCGGCGGCCTGTTTCTCTGTTTGAACGATGACTAAATAGTAACTGCGAAAATGAGATAAGCCGTTCTCAAGGCGTCCTGCGCTCCAAATTCGTGGGTATTTATTTTACTGATTCAGATGATCAAATTTACTTTAAAAGGAGTGAAGGGATGTCTGATATAAACCATGCAGGTTCCGACCTTATATTTGAACTGGAGGATCGCCCTCCCTTTCATCAGGCTATTGTTGGCGCAATTACCCATCTGTTGGCAATTTTCGTTCCGATGGTGACTCCCGCATTAATTGTGGGTGCGGCCTTACAACTTTCCGCAGAAACGACCGCCTATCTGGTTTCAATGGCAATGATCGCCTCCGGCATTGGAACATGGTTACAGGTAAACCGTTATGGCATCGTAGGTTCCGGTTTACTCTCCATTCAGTCAGTCAATTTTTCATTTGTTACCGTCATGATTGCACTGGGCAGCAGCATGAAAAGCGACGGTTTCCACGAAGAATTAATCATGTCGTCGCTGCTTGGCGTTTCCTTCGTTGGCGCATTTCTGGTTGTCGGTTCTTCTTTTATCCTGCCTTATCTACGTCGGGTTATCACCCCCACCGTCAGCGGCATTGTGGTGCTGATGATCGGCTTAAGCCTGATTAAAGTCGGCATTATCGATTTTGGCGGTGGATTTGCAGCCAAAAGCAGCGGTACGTTCGGCAATTACGAACATCTCGGCGTTGGTTTATTGGTTTTGATTGTGGTGATCGGCTTTAACTGCTGCCGTAGTCCGTTGCTACGCATGGGCGGGATCGCCATTGGGCTTTGCGTCGGCTATATCGCGTCGTTATGCCTTGGCATGGTGGATTTCAGCAGTATGCGCAACCTGCCGTTAATCACTATCCCACATCCGTTCAAATACGGGTTTAGTTTCAGCTTCCATCAGTTCCTGGTGGTCGGCACGATTTATCTACTTAGCGTGCTGGAGGCAGTAGGCGATATCACCGCCACGGCAATGGTTTCCCGCCGTCCTATTCAGGGAGACGAATATCAGTCACGGCTGAAAGGTGGCGTGCTGGCAGATGGTCTGGTCTCTGTTATCGCCTCCGCAGTCGGTTCATTACCATTAACCACCTTTGCGCAAAATAACGGTGTTATTCAGATGACCGGCGTCGCCTCACGTTATATCGGGCGAACCATCGCGGTTATGTTGGTTATCCTCGGGTTATTTCCGATGATCGGCGGCTTCTTCACCACTATCCCCTCGGCAGTTCTGGGGGGTGCAATGACGTTAATGTTTTCCATGATTGCCATTGCCGGTATCCGCATCATTATCACCAATGGCTTAAAACGCCGTGAAACACTTATCGTCGCCACCTCATTAGGTTTAGGTCTTGGTGTTTCCTACGATCCCGAAATTTTTAAAATATTGCCTGCCTCTATTTATGTATTAGTTGAAAACCCTATTTGTGCAGGCGGGTTAACTGCGATTTTATTAAATATTATTCTCCCTGGTGGCTACCGACAGGAAAACGTTCTGCCTGGTATTACCTCAGCGGAAGAGATGGATTAAAAGTAAAGGAGTCAATGATGTCAGGAGAACACACGTTAAAAGCAGTACGAGGCAGTTTTATTGATGTCACCCGTACAGTCGATAACCCGGAAGAAATCGCCTCTGCACTGCGTTTTATTGAGGATGGTTTACTACTCATTAAACAAGGGAAAGTGGAATGGTTTGGCAAATGGGAAGACGGAAAGCATCAAATTCCTGACACTATTCGCGTCCGTGATTATCGCGGCAAACTGATAGTTCCGGGCTTTGTCGATACACATATCCATTATCCGCAAAGTGAAATGGTCGGTGCCTACGGTGAGCAGTTGCTGGAATGGTTGAATAAACACACATTCCCCACAGAGCGTCGTTATGAGGATTTAGAATACGCCCGCGAAATGTCGGCGTTTTTCATCAAGCAGTTATTGCGCAACGGCACAACTACGGCGCTGGTGTTTGGGACTGTTCATCCGCAATCCGTTGATGCGCTGTTTGAAGCCGCCAGTCATATCAATATGCGTATGATTGCCGGCAAGGTGATGATGGATCGCAATGCGCCGGATTATCTGCTTGATACCGCAGAAAGCAGTTATCACCAAAGCAAAGAACTGATCGAACGCTGGCACAAAAATGGACGTCTGTTGTACGCCATTACACCGCGCTTCGCACCGACTTCATCTCCCGAACAGATGGCAATGGCGCAACGCCTGAAAGAAGAGTTTCCTGATACGTGGATACATACCCATCTGTGTGAAAACAAAGATGAAATTGCCTGGGTGAAAGAACTTTATCCTGAACATGATGGTTATCTGGATGTTTATCACCAGTATGGCCTGACCGGTAAAAACTGCGTCTTTGCTCACTGCGTCCATCTGGAAGAAAAAGAGTGGGATCGTCTCAGCGAAACTAAATCCAGCATCGCGTTTTGTCCAACCTCCAACCTTTATCTCGGTAGCGGCTTATTCAACTTGAAAAAAGCATGGAATAAGAAAGTCAAAGTCGGCATGGGGACTGACATTGGTGCCGGAACCACCTTCAACATGCTGCAAACACTGAACGAAGCCTACAAAGTGTTGCAGTTACAGGGCTATCGTCTCTCAGCATATGAAGCGTTTTACCTTGCCACGCTCGGTGGCGCGAAATCTCTGGGACTTGACGATCTGATCGGCAATTTTATACCAGGCAAAGAGGCTGATTTCGTGGTGATGGAGCCTACCGCCACGCCACTGCAGCAATTGCGCTATGACAACTCTGTTTCTTTAGTCGACAAATTGTTCGTGATGATGACGTTGGGCGATGACCGTTCTATCTATCGCACCTACGTTGATGGTCGTCTGGTGTACGAACGCAACTAATAATAAACCTCGTGAGGACATCATTATGTCTGGAGACATCCTACAAACACCGGACGCACCAAAGCCACAGGGCGCGCTGGATAATTATTTTAAAATTACCGCTCGTGGCAGCAGCGTTCGCCAGGAGGTACTGGCGGGTCTGACCACATTCCTCGCTATGGTTTACTCCGTTATCGTAGTGCCGGGAATGCTGGGTAAAGCAGGTTTTCCTCCCGCAGCGGTCTTCGTTGCCACCTGTCTGGTCGCAGGCTTCGGCTCTCTGCTGATGGGGTTATGGGCTAACCTGCCAATGGCGATTGGTTGCGCCATTTCCTTGACAGCATTTACCGCATTCAGCCTGGTACTCGGGCAACAAATTAGCGTTCCTGTCGCACTGGGCGCGGTATTTCTGATGGGCGTCATCTTCACCGCCATTTCCGTAACCGGTGTGCGTACCTGGATCTTACGTAATTTGCCGATGGGTATCGCTCACGGTACAGGTATCGGTATCGGGCTGTTTCTGCTGCTGATTGCTGCTAACGGTGTGGGTATGGTTATCAAAAACCCGATTGAAGGCTTGCCAGTGGCGCTTGGTGCGTTTACCTCTTTCCCGGTGCTGATGAGCTTGCTGGGATTAGCGGTGATTTTCGGCCTGGAGAAGTGCCGCGTACCTGGTGGGATCTTGCTGGTGATTATCGCCATCTCGATCATCGGCTTAATCTTTGATCCGGCAGTCAAATATCATGGTCTGGTAGCAATGCCAAGTCTGACTGGCGAAGATGGTAAGTCTCTGATTTTCAGCCTGGATATTATGGGCGCACTTCAACCAACTGTACTTCCGAGTGTACTGGCATTAGTGATGACCGCAGTGTTCGACGCCACCGGCACCATCCGTGCAGTAGCCGGACAGGCGAATCTGCTGGATAAAGACAACCAGATCATCAACGGCGGTAAAGCCCTGACCAGTGACTCGGTTAGTTCAATATTCTCCGGTTTAGTGGGTGCAGCACCTGCGGCGGTATATATCGAATCAGCAGCCGGAACTGCCGCCGGGGGCAAAACCGGTTTAACCGCAACGGTAGTTGGCGCGTTATTCCTGCTGATTCTGTTCTTATCTCCGCTGTCGTTTCTGATCCCTGGTTATGCCACTGCCCCTGCACTGATGTACGTGGGTTTGCTGATGTTAAGTAACGTCTCGAAGCTCGATTTCAATGACTTTATTGATGCGATGGCAGGCCTGGTATGTGCGGTTTTCATCGTTCTGACCTGTAATATCGTCACCGGTATTATGCTGGGCTTTGTGACACTGGTCGTAGGCCGCGTCTTTGCACGCGAATGGCAAAAGCTGAATATTGGTACGGTTATCATTACCGCCGCACTGGTCGCGTTTTACGCAGGTGGTTGGGCAATCTAATAGACTCTCCGCGCCTTTCAGCGCGGAGATTTCTTTCAGAGAGAATTCTCACCGCTGGCAGCAAGACGCTGCTGGCGGACTTGCCTGAGTTCTCTCTCAGTCATCAACTGCAACGCCTGCGTTGGGCAGGACTCAACGCACGCAGGTCCCTCTTGCCGCTGTTCGCAAAGATCACATTTCACGATGAGTTGACGAGTATGACCGGGCAACGACTGAACAGTGATCATCCCAAACGGGCACGCACTGACGCAACTCTGACAGCCAATACAACGGGCAGAATTGGCCTGCACCACCTGCTCGCCTATCGTCAGCGCCCCCACAGGGCAAGCACCAACACAAGGGGCGTTTTCGCATTGATGGCACATCACCGGCGCACTAATGTTGTTCAGACGCTGCACTTTTAAACGTGGGAGAAAGAAACTCGCATTCAACTCCTGTTCTAACGGATGGGCGACCACGCAAGCCACTTCGCAAGTACGACAACCAATACAGTCAGTTGAATTAACGATAATTAACGATTTCATCGCGATGCCTTCGTATTAAACATGGCTAACATATCGTGTGCTGCCTGTCTTCCTGCGGCCATTGCAGTGACGACCAGATCCGCGCCATGAACAGCATCACCACCAGCAAAGACTTTTCTCAGATGCGTCTGGGTGGGTAAATACCCGACGTCGCCGGTTTGAATCAGCCCCCATTTATCGAGCTTAACGCCACTGCCCTGCAACCACGGCATGGCATGTGCCTGGAACCCAAAGGCCATAATCAGCACATCGGCGGGCAGTTCAAACTCAGATCCCGCCACCGGACGTGGACGACGGCGACCATCAGGTCCCGGCTCACCCATTGCGGTACGAATCAAACCCACCGCTTTTAAGCGCCCGTCATCATCAAGAGCGATATATTGCGGCTGAACATTGAACTGAAACTCAACACCTTCCTCTCGCGCATTAACCACCTCTTTTCGCGAGCCGGGCATACTGACTTCATCACGCCGATAAGCACAGGTCACACTGGCGGCCTTCAGGCGAATGGATGTGCGCAGGCAATCCATTGTTGTATCGCCGCCCCCCAATACGACAACTCGCTTACCTTCTACATCCGTCAGCGGATACTCTGCAGACTCTGGCAGCCCCATCAACTGGCGAGTATGCGCGGTCAGAAACGGTAGCGCCTGAATGACACCGGGCGCATCTTCATGCGGCAGATCCGCTCGCATCATCCCGTAAGTCCCCACACCGAGGAAAACGGCATCATATTCCGCCGTTAATTCGTTGAAAGAGATATCACGGCCAATTTCACAGTTGAGATGAAAGTCGATCCCCATCGCGGTGAATATCTCCCGCCGCTGGCTTAACACCGCTTTATCGAGCTTGAAAGGAGGAATACCAAAGGTCAACATGCCGCCAATTTCTGGATGGCGATCAAAGACATCAACATGAACGCCAGCGCGCGCCAGAATATCGGCACACCCCAGCCCTGCTGGCCCTGCGCCAATCACCGCCACTCTTTCCATACGCGGAACGACCAGGCTGACATCGGGACGCCAGCCCATCGCCAGCGCGGTATCGGTGATGTAGCGTTCCAGATTACCGATAGAGACTGCGCCAGAGTGATCTTTCAAAGTACATGCACCTTCACAAAGCCGGTCCTGCGGACATACCCTGCCGCAGATTTCTGGTAAGGAGCTGGTCTGGTGGCAGAGTTCTGCCGCTTCAATAATCTTCCCTTCCTGTACCAGACGGATGTAATCCGGAATGGCGTTATGCAGCGGGCAATGCCAGTTGCAGTTGGCTTTTTCGGCACAATAAACACAGCGGTCACTCTCATAAGTCGCTTGTTGCGGATCCAGTCCACAATAGATTTCGCCAAAGTGGGTTTTCCGCTCACTCGCTGAAATTTTATCTGCACCTTTACGCGGGTTAACGGGGAGCAACGCTGCACGGCGAGATGACTGAGCATCTGATGACACCTTTCCTTCTGCCGTTTTGCGCTGGCGGGTCATCTTTATCTGCTGTAACCCTTTATCATCCATCAGGCGTAATGCCTGCGTTGGGCAGACCTCAATACAGGCTTGAACGCCGGAACTGCGCTGGTTACAAAGGTCGCATTTCTGCGCAATAGAACCGACCATCTCGATTACGCCAAAGGGGCAAGCGATTGCGCATCTTTTACAACCAATACACTTTTGCTCGTCCAGTTGTACGCTATCAGGCTGGAAAGTCAGAGCATTTACCGGGCAAACCGTAACGCAGGGGGCATTATTGCAATGATGACAGGCCACCGGATTCGCGTGCAGGCCTTTCCCAACAACGTGAATACGGGGTTTAAAGTCACTGTGGCTCTGCGGCCAGTTTTCTTGGTTGTGTGCCGCCGCACAGGCAATTTCACAGGCATGACAGCCTATACATTCCGCAGCTTCAGCAGCGATAAACTTATTCATTTGCATCCCTTTCATTTGATGAGTTATGTCTTCTCAAATGTCGCAATGCAATAAACGGGCATATATTATAAAACGTGTCCGCTTTAATGATATTTTGCGACTGAGGTCAAATTATTACCCCTCAATCTGTGCCGCTTTCATTAATTAAACATCGTTGCTGAAAACAGAGTAATCCAACTCAAAAACATTAAATGCGAGAGTGCGATATGCCAGAATGATTAAAGACATATCAATATGAGAAAATTAAAGATAATTCAATTATCTGATTCTTTTCTCATTTTCTCGGTTTAACCACGATTATGTGATTGCCTCCGCAATTCCTGTCTCTAACTTCCCTTCCTCGTTAAAACTGGCATCCCACGAGCATGTAATTAAACAGTTTTATTAACGTAAACGGTTGCTTTTAACTCTGGCGAGCGAAAGGAGAATGACTGATGAGCGCCATAGATTCCCAACTTCCCTCATCTTCAGGGCAAGACCGCCCCACCGATGAGGTTGACCGCATATTATCACCAGGAAAGTTGATCATACTCGGTCTGCAACACGTACTTGTGATGTATGCAGGTGCAGTCGCTGTTCCACTGATGATTGGTGACAGACTCGGCCTCTCAAAAGAAGCTATTGCGATGCTCATTAGCTCGGATCTCTTTTGCTGCGGGATCGTCACATTATTGCAATGTATCGGTATCGGCCGCTTTATGGGGATCCGCCTGCCCGTTATTATGTCGGTGACCTTTGCTGCTGTAACGCCAATGATAGCTATCGGGATGAACCCGGATATCGGGCTGCTGGGGATTTTTGGCGCAACCATCGCAGCAGGATTTATCACCACATTATTAGCGCCGCTTATTGGTCGCTTAATGCCTTTGTTCCCACCGCTGGTTACCGGTGTGGTTATTACCTCTATCGGGCTGAGTATTATTCAGGTGGGCATTGATTGGGCTGCGGGAGGTAAAGGAAATCCGCAATATGGTAATCCCGTTTATTTAGGAATCTCCTTCGCAGTCTTAATTTTCATCTTGCTTATTACTCGCTATGCAAAAGGATTTATGTCCAATGTCGCCGTATTACTGGGGATTGTATTTGGCTTCTTACTTTCGTGGATGATGAATGAAGTCAATTTATCCGGGCTGCATGATGCTTCGTGGTTTGCGATTGTTACGCCGATGTCGTTTGGTATGCCGATTTTCGACCCCGTTTCTATTTTGACCATGACCGCAGTACTCATCATCGTATTTATTGAGTCGATGGGGATGTTCCTGGCACTGGGTGAAATAGTCGGTCGTAAGCTCTCTTCGCACGACATTATTCGCGGGCTGCGCGTGGATGGCGTAGGAACCATGATCGGCGGAACGTTTAACAGTTTTCCGCATACATCTTTTTCACAAAACGTCGGTCTGGTCAGCGTGACGCGCGTTCATAGCCGCTGGGTGTGTATTTCTTCGGGGATTATTTTAATTCTGTTCGGCATGGTGCCCAAAATGGCGGTGCTGGTGGCTTCCATTCCGCAATTTGTGCTGGGCGGCGCGGGGCTGGTGATGTTCGGCATGGTGCTGGCTACAGGGATTCGGATTCTGTCGCGCTGTAACTACACCACCAACCGTTACAACCTCTATATTGTGGCAATCAGTCTCGGCGTTGGCATGACTCCGACGCTTTCTCACGATTTTTTTTCTAAATTACCGGCCGTACTGCAACCGTTGCTGCATAGCGGCATTATGCTCGCAACCCTTAGCGCCGTTGTGCTGAACGTCTTCTTTAATGGCTATCAGCATCATGCTGACCTGGTAAAGGAATCCGTCTCTGATAAAGATCTAAAAGTCAGGACAGTACGTATGTGGCTTCTGATGCGCAAGCTGAAGAAAAATGAGCATGGAGAATAATATGAATTTTTTAATGCGCGCTATATTCAGTCTGTTATTACTCTTAATGATCTCCATTCCTGTCATTTCTGACTGCGTTGCAATGGCTATTGAAAGCCGCTTCAAATATATGATGTTGCTTTTTTAAATGGTCTTTCTCTGTCGGCATCCGCTCAAAACGGGCGGTTGTCGATAAACGCTCACTTGGTTAATCATTTAACACTTCTGTTATCTATAATGACGAGTGATTAGAATTACATGTGAGAAATTATGCAAACGGAACACGTCATTTTACTGAATGCACAGGGAGTCCCTTCGGGTACACTGGAAAAATATGCTGCACACACGGCAAATACCCCCTTACATCTCGCGTTCTCCAGTTGGCTGTTTAATGCCAAAGGGCAATTATTAGTTACCCGCCGCGCACTGAGCAAAAAAGCATGGCCGGGTGTGTGGACAAACTCGGTTTGTGGGCATCCACAATTGGGAGAAAGCAACGAAGACGCGGTGATCCGCCGTTGCCGCTTTGAACTGGGTGTGGAAATAACATCACCAGAACCGGTCTATCCTGACTTTCACTACCGCGTCACCGATCCGTGTGGCATTGTCGAAAATGAAGTGTGCCCGGTATTTGCCGCACGCGTGATCAGCGAGTTACAACCCAACAATGATGAAGTGATGGATTATCAATGGTGTGATTTAGCAGATGTATTACGCGGTATTGATGCCACGCCGTGGGCATTCAGCCCGTGGATGGTGATGCAGGCAGCCAATAGCGAAGCCAGAAAACAATTGTCTGCATTTACACAGCTTAAATAAAAAACCCCGACGGTTGTCGGGGTAAGAAATTGCTGCCAATGTGCTCGCTGTTTCATGCCGGATGCGGCGTAAACGCCTTATTCAGCCTACAAAATCATGAAAATTCAATCTATTGCAGAGACCGTGTAGGCCTGATAAGCGTAGCGCATCAGGCAATTTTGCATTTGTCATCAGCCATAACCCCGACGGTTGCCGGGGTTATGTGCTTACGCGTAATACTTATTTTACCGGACGCATCGCCGGGAACAGAATAACGTCGCGGATAGTATGGCTGTTGGTGAAAAGCATAACCATACGGTCGATACCAATTCCCAGACCTGCTGTCGGCGGCAGACCATGTTCCAGTGCAGTAACGTAATCTTCATCGTAGAACATTGCTTCATCGTCGCCTGCGTCTTTCGCCGCAACCTGATCCAGGAAACGCTGCGCCTGATCTTCTGCATCGTTCAGTTCGCTAAAGCCGTTACCAATCTCACGACCGCCAATAAAGAATTCAAAGCGATCGGTGATTTCCGGGTTGACGTCGTTACGACGCGCCAGCGGAGAAACTTCAGCCGGGTATTCAGTAATGAAGGTCGGCTGAATCAGATTCGCTTCTGCCACTTCGTCAAAGATCTCGGTCACAATACGACCCAGCCCCCAGCTCTTCTCAACGTGAATGCCGAGAGATTCAGCAATCGCTTTCGCAGAGTCAAAGTTATCCAGGTCTGCCATGTCGGTTTCCGGGCGATATTTCTTAATCGCTTCACGCATGGTCAGTTTTTCGAACGGCTTACCGAAGTCCAGTACCACATCACCGTAGGTTACTTCAGTCTTACCGAGAATATCCTGAGCCAGAGTGCGGAACAGCGATTCGGTCAGTTCGATCAGATCTTTGTAATCCGCGTAAGCCATATAGAGTTCCATCATGGTGAACTCTGGGTTATGGCGCACGGAGATACCTTCGTTACGGAAGTTACGGTTGATTTCGAACACGCGTTCAAAACCGCCAACCACCAGACGCTTGAGGTACAGTTCCGGCGCAATACGCAGGTACATGTCGAGATCCAGCGCGTTGTGATGGGTAATAAACGGACGTGCTGCCGCACCGCCCGGGATCACCTGCATCATCGGGGTTTCAACTTCCATAAAGCCGCGATTCACCATGAACTGGCGAATGCCAGAGAGGATCTGTGAACGCACTTTAAAGGTGTTGCGGGAATCATCGTTAGAGATGAGATCCAGATAACGCTGACGATAACGCGCTTCCTGATCTTGCAAGCCGTGGAATTTGTCTGGCAGCGGGCGCAGTGCTTTGGTCAGCAGACGCAGCTCGGTGCAGTGGATAGACAGCTCGCCGGTTTTGGTTTTAAACAGCTTACCTTTTGCGCCGATAATATCGCCAAGATCCCATTTCTTAAATTGATCGTTATAAACGCCTTCCGGCAGATCATCACGAGCTACATACAGCTGAATGCGACCACCGACGTCCTGCAGGGTAACGAAAGAGGCTTTACCCATAATTCGGCGAGTCATCATGCGACCAGCTACAGCAACTTCGATGTTCAACTCTTCCAGCTCTTCGTTCTCTTTACCGTCGAAGTCTGTATGCAGTTGGTCAGAAGTATGGTCGCGACGAAAATCATTCGGAAAGGCAATCCCCTGCTCGCGCAGGTTCGCCAGCTTTTCGCGACGAGTTTTCAGTTCATTGTTAAGATCGGTTACCGCGTCAGTGCCTTGTACGTGTTGTTCAGACATGTTGGTTCCTTATAACCCAGCTTTCAAACTTGCTTCGATAAATTGATCCAGGCTGCCATCCAGCACTGCCTGCGTGTTGCGGGTTTCAACCCCGGTGCGCAGATCTTTAATGCGGGAGTCATCAAGGACATAAGAACGAATCTGGCTGCCCCAGCCGATGTCAGATTTATTGTCTTCCATCGCCTGTTTCTCAGCATTCTTCTTCTGCATCTCCAGTTCATAAAGTTTTGCTTTCATCTGCTTCATGGCCTGGTCTTTGTTCTTGTGCTGGGAACGGTCGTTCTGGCACTGGGTCACAATCCCGGTCGGGATGTGAGTAATACGCACCGCAGATTCGGTACGGTTAACGTGCTGACCGCCCGCACCGGACGCGCGATAGACATCAATGCGCAGATCCGCTGGGTTGATTTCGATATCAATATCGTCATCCACTTCTGGGTAAACAAACGCGGAACTAAATGACGTGTGGCGACGACCGCCGGAGTCAAACGGGCTTTTACGCACCAGACGGTGAACACCGGTTTCTGTGCGCAGCCAACCATAAGCGTAATCGCCGGAGATCTTGATAGTCACGGATTTGATACCCGCTACTTCACCTTCCGACTCTTCGATAATTTCAGTTTTGAAACCGCGCGATTCTGCCCAGCGCAGATACATACGCTCAAGCATACTTGCCCAGTCCTGCGCTTCCGTACCGCCGGAACCAGCCTGGATATCAAGGTAGCAGTCGGCGCTGTCATATTCGCCGGAGAACATGCGGCGGAACTCAAGCTGCGCCAGTTTTTCTTCCAGGGCGTCGAGTTCAGCAACGGCTTCGTTAAAGGTTTCTTCGTCGTCAGCTTCTACAGCCAGTTCCAGCAGACCGGAAACATCTTCCAGCCCTTGTTTCATTTGGTCGAGGGTATCGACAACAGCCTCGAGGGAGGAACGCTCTTTACCCAGCGCCTGTGCGCGTTCGGGTTCGTTCCAGACATCCGGCTGTTCCAGCTCGGCGTTTACTTCTTCCAGACGCTCTTTCTTGGCGTCGTAGTCAAAGATACCCCCTAAGAACGTCGGAGCGTTCCGTGAGGTCCTGAATGCGATTATTTACCGGATTAATTTCAAACATGGTCTGATTTCTTTTATTGAGCTAGTCAAAATGCGGTGATAAGAGCGGGATTGTACCCAATCCACACTCTTTTTTATAGAGAAGACGATGCTAAAGTGGCCAGATATTATCGATGATAATCTGTAGACTGCGGTTGCCGCGAAACTCGTTGATATCCAGCTTGTAGGCCAGTTGTACTTCACGAACGCCGTTATCCGGCCAGAGGGCGGTATCGACATTAAAAGCAATACCATCCAGCAGCGGGCCGCCGCCGACCGGTTCAACCATAACTTTCAAATGGCGCTCTCCCACCAACCGCTGTTGCAGCAGGCGAAAATGACCGTCAAACAGCGGTTCCGGGAACATCTGCCCCCACGGACCGGCATCACGCAGCAGTTGCGCAACTTCCATGGTCATCTCCGCTGCACTTAACGGGCCGTCGGAAACTACTTCACCCTGTAATAATGCCGGATCCAGCCACTCGGTAACCAGTTCGCCAAAGCGTTGCTGAAAGAGTTCGAATTTGTCCTCTTCCAGCGACAATCCTGCCGCCATCGCATGACCGCCAAACTTGAGCATCATGCCAGGGTAGAGCGTGTCTAACCGCTCCAGCGCATCACGCATATGCAATCCCTGGATGGAGCGACCAGAACCTTTCAGCGTACCGTCGCCCGCAGGCGCAAAGGCGATAACCGGACGATGAAAACGCTCTTTGATGCGCGAAGCCAGAATACCAACGACGCCCTGATGCCATTCAGGATGATACATTGCCAGCCCGCCAGGCAGCGTATCGCGGCTACGCTCCAGTTGCTCGCACAAGGTCAGTGCTTCGACCTGCATTCCCTGTTCAATCTCTTTTCGCGTCTGGTTTAGTGCATCAAGCTCATTAGCCAGAACGCGCGCTTCGCCGATGTTGTCGCAAAGTAACAGTGCCACGCCAACGGACATATCATCCAGTCGTCCGGCGGCATTGAGACGCGGCCCCAGCGCAAAACCTAAATCGCTGGCAGCGAGTTTTTGTGCATCGCGGTTTGCCACTTCCAGCAGGGCTTTAATCCCCGGGCGGCATTTCCCGGCACGAATGCGACTCATCCCCTGCCAGGTCAGAATGCGATTATTGGCGTCCAGCGGCACTACGTCCGCCACCGTACCCAGCGCCACCAGATCCAGCAATTCCGCCAGATTCGGTATTGCGATACCACGCTCATCGAACCACCCCCGATCGCGCAAAAAGGTGCGTAACGCCAGCATCAGATAAAACGCAACGCCAACGCCTGCCAGCGATTTCGACGGGAACTCGCAGTCACGCAGATTAGGATTAATAATGGCTTCCGCCGCAGGTAAAGTTTCGCCAGGCAAATGATGATCGGTAACAATAACCGGAATGCCCAACGAGCGAGCATGTTCAACTCCTGCGTGAGAAGAAATGCCGTTATCAACCGTTACAATCAACTGCGCACCACGCGCATGAGCTTGATCGACCACTTCAGGACTTAAGCCGTAACCGTCTTCGAAACGGTTCGGTACAAGGTAGTCGATGTTGTCACAGCCGAGAGAACGCATCGCCAGCACGCTAAGAGCTGTGCTGGTGGCACCGTCGGCATCGAAATCCCCGACCACAATAATCCGCGTTCCTTCGCGAAAAGCGTTGTAAAGGATCTCAACGGCCTTTTCGACACCGCTCAGTTGCTGCCAGGGCAGCATACCTTTAACGCTGCGCTCCAGTTCCTGCGCGCTGCGCACGCCCCGACTGGCGTATAAACGCCGCAGCAAGGGGGGCAAGTCAGCGGGCAAGTCTGCCGTTTCGTCGACTTCACGACGACGAAGTTGTATCTGTTGTTTCACGCGAATTATTTACCGCTGGTCATTTTTTGATGTTCGTCGAGGAATTCTTTCATCGCTTTCGGCGGCTGGTAACCCGGAACAAGTGTGCCATTGCTCAGCACAACTGCCGGAGTACCACTAACGCCAAGCTGTACGCCAAGTGCGTAATGGTCGGCAATATCGATATCGCAACTTGCCGGAGTGGCAGCTTTACCTGCCATCACATCATCAAACGCTTTGTTTTTATCTTTTGCACACCAGATGGCTTTCATTTGTTGTTCAGCCTGGCTCTCCAGCCCCTGGCGCGGGAACGCGAGATAACGCACGGTGATCCCCAGCGCGTTGTAGTCAGCCATCTGCTCATGCATTTTGTGGCAGTAACCGCAGGTAATGTCGGTAAACACGGTGATGACGTGCTTTTCTTGCGGCGCTTTGTAGATAATCATCTCTTTTTCCAGCGCATTCAGTTGCTTTAACAGCATCTGGTTGGTGACGTTGATCGGTGCCGCGCCGCTAACGTCATACATTGGCCCCTGAATGATGTGTTTACCATCATCGGTGATGTACAACACACCGCTGTTAGTCAGAACTGTCTTCATGCCTGCCACGGGTGCTGGCTGAATATCGCTGCTTTTAATGCCCATTTTGGCTAGCGTTTGTTGAATTGCCGTGTCATCAGCCTGAGCAAAGCCAGAAAACGCCGTCAACAAAGTAAACAACATAAAACCTTTCTTCATAAGTCATCCCGTTCTTTTCAGCTATCACGCCCGAGGGTGATGCTGTTGATGAAGTTGCCGCAGACGCTCAGTAGCGACATGCGTATAAATTTGCGTGGTGGAAAGATCGCTGTGGCCCAGTAGCATCTGTACCACGCGTAAATCCGCACCATGATTTAATAAATGAGTGGCAAAAGCGTGACGCAACACATGCGGTGACAGCTTTTCGCTGTCGATCCCCGCCAGCACGGCATAATGTTTAATGCGATGCCAGAAAGTTTGTCTCGTCATCTGCTGCGCACGCTGGCTGGGAAACAGTACATCAATCGACACACCGTTTAGCAACCACGGTCGCCCGTGTTCCAGATAGGTTTCCAGCCAGTAGACTGCCTCTTCACCTAACGGCACCAGGCGTTCTTTATTGCCTTTACCGATTACCCGCACCACGCCCTGACGCAAGCTGATATCGCTCATCGTCAACCCTACAAGTTCAGAGACACGCAATCCGGTAGCATACAGCACTTCGAGCATCGCTTTGTCGCGTAGCTCCAGAGGCTGATCAACCAACGGTGCCTGCAATAACCTTTCGACTTGCGCTTCACTTAAATCTTTCGGTAGACGCTGGGGTAATTTCGGCGAAGCAAGATGCGCACTGGGATCGTCTTCACGAAACTTTTCGCGATAAAGATACTGGAACAATCGGCGCACCGCACTCAGCAAACGAGCGGAACTGGTGGCTTTATACCCGCCTTCCAGCCGTTCTGCCAGTAATGCCTGTAAGTCGCCGCTTTGCGCCGTTGCCAGCGTCAATCCACGATGATGCAACCACTCCACCATCATTGACAGATCGCGACGATATGCGTTCAACGTATTTTCTGCCAGATTTTTCTCCAGCCACAGGGCATCAAGAAACTGCTCGATGCATGCCAGATCCTGTTTCACTTGCGCCCCTTATCGTTACTCGTTTGATCCATTATGCCTTATTGTGCCGTGACTAAAGCGATTCTGATACACTAGCCGCAAAAGCCACAGCAGAATCGAGAAGCTTACGTTATGAATATGGGTCTTTTTTACGGTTCCAGCACCTGTTACACCGAAATGGCGGCAGAAAAAATCCGCGATATTATCGGCCCAGAACTGGTGACCTTACATAACCTCAAGGACGACTCCCCGAAATTAATGGAGCAGTACGATGTGCTCATTCTGGGTATCCCGACCTGGGATTTTGGCGAAATCCAGGAAGACTGGGAAGCCGTCTGGGATCAGCTCGACGACCTGAATCTCAAAGGTAAAATTGTTGCGCTATATGGATTAGGCGATCAACTGGGATATGGTGAGTGGTTCCTCGATGCACTCGGTATGCTGCATGACAAACTCTCGACCAAAGGCGTGAAGTTCGTCGGCTACTGGCCCACGGAAGGATATGAGTTTACCAGCCCGAAACCGGTGATTGCTGACGGACAACTCTTCGTGGGTCTGGCGCTGGACGAAACTAACCAGTATGACCTTAGCGACGAGCGTATTCAGAGCTGGTGTGAGCAAATCCTCAACGAAATGGCAGAGCATTACGCCTGAGATTACTGACGGCATAGCGCACTCGCTTTGCCGTCGCCATTATCTTTGCGTCTCCTGCTGTAACAAAATCCGCCGCAAATCCCGCCATTCGGCTTCATCCATGCTGTCTGCTGCCAGCCACAGATGCTGACGTTTGCCGCTATCAGAACGTAGACGCAACATCATGCCGCTTTTAATCATCCACGGCGCTTTGACGATGCTCCACTCCTGCCCCTGCCAGCGCAAACGCCCATCCATCAGCAGACGAATCTCTCCCTGGCGAGCATTAATGCGCCGCTGGCTGCGGACGCAATCAAACACCACCAGCGAAAGCAACACCAGCCATAACGGGGTGTAACTAAGCGGCCAGGGCATGAGCAAAATAACAGCGGCAACCAGCCCATGAATCAGCAAGGAAAGCCACTGCGCGCGCCAGGAGACGCGCAGTTCAGATTGCCACAGGACCACGTTCCCGGTTCCGTGTCTGGATGAGTCGGACCATCATTTCCAGTTCTGCATCGGCCGGTTTACCGTGATTCATCAGCCAGTTGAACAGATCGGGATCGTCACATTCCAGCAGACGAATAAAGATGTGTTTTTCGTCATCGCTTAAGCTGTCGTACTCATGTTCGAAAAACGGCATGATCGAAATATCAAGTTCGCGCATACCACGGCGGCATGCCCAATGAATGCGGGCTTTGTTGTTAATGTCCATCTTCTTCCTGTCTCACGAAAATCCAGTACCTGGCTATTGTAACGTGTTTTTCGACTTCTTTTGCGGGAATATCGGTAAACACAATCACGATCGCGAAATTAATCCACAACAATTCAAAGGCTTCATTTTTTTGGAAGTCACCTCGCAAAGCCTGGCTGAAGGCACAGATCGCGTAGTGAAAGCACTTGCAATGCCCCATAGCTCTTTTACCATTAGTCATTAATTACGCCGTTTGTAAAACAGGACTCCATTATGGCTTTTACACCTTTTCCTCCCCGTCAGCCTACGGCCTCTGCCCGTTTACCGTTGACGCTGATGACGCTTGATGACTGGGCGCTTGCCACCATTACTGGCACGGACAGCGAAAAATATATACAAGGTCAGGTGACAGCAGATGTCAGCCAGATGACAGAAGATCAGCACCTGCTCGCCGCACATTGCGATGCTAAAGGTAAAATGTGGAGCAATTTGCGT
The DNA here is from genome assembly GCF_002965005.1 of Escherichia sp. MOD1-EC7011. Classification (NCBI taxonomy): domain Bacteria; kingdom Pseudomonadati; phylum Pseudomonadota; class Gammaproteobacteria; order Enterobacterales; family Enterobacteriaceae; genus Escherichia; species Escherichia sp. MOD1-EC7011. Next base: position 76,200 of record NZ_PTRD01000003.1, on the reverse strand, counting down.
CTGTTTCGCGATGGCGATGGCTTTGCGTGGATTGAACGGCGCAGCGTGCGTGAATCGCAACTGACTGAACTGAAAAAATATGCGGTATTTTCTAAAGTGACCATCGCGCCAGACGACGAGCGTGTGCTTCTCGGTGTTGCCGGTTTTCAGGCTCGCGCCGCGCTGGCGAATCTCTTTAGTGAACTGCCTTCGAAGGAAAAACAGGTAGTCAGAGAAGGTGTGACGACACTACTTTGGTTTGAACACCCAGCAGAACGTTTTCTGATCGTGACCGATGAAACTACCGCCAGTATGCTGACCGACAAGCTTCGCGGCGAAGCGGAACTGAATAATAGCCAACAATGGCTGGCATTAAACATTGAAGCGGGTTTCCCGGTGATTGATGCGCCTAACAGCGGGCAGTTTATCCCCCAGGCGACCAACCTCCAGGCGCTGGGCGGCATCAGCTTTAAGAAAGGCTGCTATACCGGGCAAGAGATGGTAGCGCGAGCAAAATTCCGTGGTGCCAACAAACGCGCGCTCTGGTTGCTGGCAGGTAGCGCCAGCCGGCTGCCGGAAGCAGGTGAAGACTTAGAGCTGAAAATGGGCGAAAACTGGCGTCGTACCGGAACCGTGCTGGCGGCGGTCAAACTGGAAGATGGGCAGGTCGTAGTGCAGGTCGTCATGAATAACGACATGGAACCGGACAGCGTTTTCCGCGTTCGTGACGATGCGAATACATTGCATATCGAGCCGCTGCCGTATTCGCTGGAAGAGTAAATTTCTGTATCGCTTCGGGAATCTATTGCCTGATGCGATGCTACCGCGCCTTATCAGGCCTGGGATTTGGTGCCTTTATCACAACAGGGACGTAGCCCGTAGGCCGGATAAGGCGTTCACGCCGCATCCGGCAGTTGCGCTCTGATGCCTGATGCGACGCTGGTGTGTCTTTTCATTCCTACAAAGGCATACCAATTACGCCAGCCCAATATACAAATAGATCGCCAGAAAATGGCACACGCTACCGCCGAGCACAAAGCCGTGCCAGATGGCGTGGTTGTAGGGAATGCGTTTGCAGACGTAGAAAACCACGCCAAGCGAGTAAACCACGCCACCGACCGCCAGTAAGGTAACGCTGCCCGCCGCGAGCTTAACTGCCATTTCATAAATCACCACCAGCGACAGCCAGCCCATCGCCAGATAGGTCACCAGAGATAAGATTTTAAATCGGTGCGCGATGGTCAGTTTGAACAGAATCCCCAGCAATGCCAGGCTCCAGATAACAATCATCAGCCCGCGCGCTAACGGAGAATCCAGCCCCACCAGCAAAAACGGCGTGTAGGTTCCGGCAATCAACAGATAAATGGCGCAGTGGTCAAATTTCTTCAGCCACATTTTTGCCCGTTGATGAGGAATGGCATGATAAAGCGTCGAAGCGAGGAACAGCAGGATCATACTGCCGCCATAGAGGCTGTAACTGGTTATCGCCGTGGCGCTGGCATTGAGATCCACCGCCTGAACCAGTAGCAATACCAACCCGACGATACCAAACACCAGTCCAATACCGTGACTGACGCTGTTGGCAATTTCCTCTGCCAGCGAATATCCCTGCTTAATGAGAGGCTTCTGAACCATAACTTACTCCGGAGAAACGTACACGCACGTGTATACCTCTCCAGCGTAACTGAGAATAGTTCCAGTGAACACCTGTTAGCTAAAATAAATTCTGATTTGAGATTAATCTCCGAAAAATCATGAAATTAAATGCAAAATTTCAACTAACAGGCGTGAGTTCAATTTAAAGACATTTAAATTCAATCACATAAAACTGTGTCTGATCGGGATAGATGTCGGCAATGACCTTTTTCAATTCAGCCAGGGTCATATTTTCCTGTTGTGCGTGTTTTTCTGTGAGAGTATCCAGCGTCACCGTTGAGGTTGCAGTGACTTCAATGGTGCAAAAATAGCCGTCATCTTCAAAGCGCCCGACACGAAGCACATCGCCAGCTTTAAAGTGCGATTCAGACTCGTCACGGATTGTGATGGTTTTACGCCCAGCCAGAATGTCATCCTGGAATCGTTGAAAAAAAGTGATGTCGTTTGGCTGCATGGTACTATTTCCTGTAAGAATTGACTCATCTGGAGCCTATGATAGTGAAAAAACTCACCTTACCGAAAGATTTCTTATGGGGCGGCGCAGTTGCCGCTCATCAGGTCGAAGGCGGCTGGAACAAAGGCGGCAAAGGGCCGAGTATTTGTGACGTACTGACAGGTGGCGCACACGGCGTGCCGCGCGAAATCACCAAAGAAGTCTTGCCGGGCAAATACTATCCGAACCATGAAGCGGTAGATTTTTACGGTCACTACAAGGAAGACATCAAGCTCTTCGCTGAAATGGGCTTCAAATGTTTTCGTACTTCCATCGCCTGGACACGCATTTTCCCCAAAGGCGATGAAGCTCAGCCAAACGAAGAAGGGCTGAAGTTTTACGACGATATGTTCGATGAACTGCTGAAATACAATATCGAACCGGTGATCACCCTCTCCCACTTTGAAATGCCGCTACATCTGGTGCAGCAATACGGTAGCTGGACCAACCGTAAAGTGGTTGATTTCTTTGTCCGTTTCGCGGAAGTGGTATTTGAACGCTATAAGCACAAAGTCAAATACTGGATGACCTTCAACGAAATTAACAACCAGCGTAACTGGCGTGCGCCGCTGTTCGGTTACTGCTGCTCCGGCGTGGTGTATACCGAGCATGAAAACCCGGAAGAGACGATGTATCAGGTGCTGCATCACCAGTTTGTCGCCAGCGCCCTGGCAGTGAAAGCTGCGCGTCGCATTAACCCGGAGATGAAAGTCGGCTGTATGCTGGCGATGGTGCCGCTCTATCCTTACTCCTGTAACCCGGACGATGTAATGTTTGCCCAGGAGTCGATGCGCGAACGTTACGTCTTTACCGATGTCCAGCTACGCGGCTACTACCCTTCTTATGTATTGAACGAGTGGGAACGTCGCGGATTTAACATCAAAATGGAAGACGGCGATCTCGATGTACTGCGCGAAGGCACCTGCGATTATCTTGGCTTCAGCTATTACATGACCAACGCGGTGAAGGCCGAAGGCGGCACCGGCGATGCAATTTCTGGTTTCGAAGGCAGCGTACCGAACCCGTATGTTAAAGCGTCTGACTGGGGCTGGCAGATTGATCCGGTAGGTCTGCGTTACGCGCTTTGCGAATTGTATGAGCGTTACCAGAAGCCGCTGTTTATTGTCGAAAACGGTTTTGGCGCTTACGACAAAGTGGAAGAAGATGGCAGCATCAACGACGACTACCGCATTGACTATCTGCGCGCCCATATTGACGAGATGAAAAAAGCGGTAACTTACGATGGTGTGGATCTGATAGGCTACACGCCGTGGGGCTGCATCGACTGTGTATCGTTCACCACCGGGCAGTACAGCAAACGCTACGGTTTTATCTATGTGAATAAACATGACGACGGTACTGGTGATATGTCGCGTTCACGTAAGAAGAGCTTTAACTGGTACAAAGAAGTGATTGCCAGCAACGGCGAGAAACTTTAAGTAGATGAAGTACCGGATGCAATGCTTGTTGCGTTGCATCCGGTCAGACAACTTTCCTGCTTTATTTCCCACCCGCCAAATCGATAAAACTTCCCGTGACATAAGAGGCTTTATCGCTTAACAGCCAGACAATGGCCTGCGCGACCTCTTCCGCCTGTCCGCCGCGCTGCATGGGGATGTTCGACTTAACGCGATCGACGCGTCCAGGTTCGCCACCGCTGGCGTGCATTTCGGTATAAATAAACCCAGGCCGCACGCCGTTAACGCGAATTCCCTGCGCGGCGACTTCCAGCGACAGTCCTGTGGTTAACGTATCAATCGCCCCTTTCGATGCCGCATAATCAACGTATTCTCCGGGTGATCCCAGCCTGGCTGCTACCGAAGAAACATTGACGATAGCGCCGCCACTGCCGCCGTTTTTCAGCGCCATGCGTTTTACCGCCTCGCGGCAGCAGAGAAAATAACCCGTCACGTTGGTGGAAAGTACTCGGTTGATTCGCTCTGCGGTGAGATTTTCCACTGTGCATTGGGTAAACAATATTCCTGCGTTATTGACCAGCGCGGCTAACGGTTCATCACGCTGATCGATTGCTGTAAACATTGCGATAACCTGATTTTCGTCGCTGATATCCGCCTGGAGCACAAATGCCTTGCCACCGGCTTGCGTTATTAAGTTCACCACTTCCTGCGCCGCGTGGAGGTTTTGCTGATAATTAACCGCCACCGTATACCCTTCTTTTACCAGCAGCAGCGCAGTTGCCCGCCCAATGCCGCGACTACCACCGGTCACAAGTGCTATAGCCATTTGTTTTCCCCAAAAATAAAGGCGCCGAAGCGCCTTTCAAATTGATGACAAAGTGCGTTTTTATGCCGGATGCGGCGTGAACGCCTTATCCAGCCTACAAGATCGTGCAAATTCAATACATTGCAGAGACCATGTAGGCCTGATAAACGAAGTGCATCAGGCAATGTTGAGTTTGTCATCAGCCTCAAAGGCGCCGAAGCGCCTTTAGAAGATAGTCGAATCAGTAAATTACTGGTATTCGCTAATCGGTACGCAGGAGCAGAACAGGTTACGGTCGCCGTAAACATCATCCAGACGTTTCACTGTTGGCCAGTATTTGTCTGCCACGCCTGCCGGGAATACTGCAACTTCACGGCTGTACGGATGCGCCCACTCGGCGACCAGTTCGCTCTGAATGTGCGGCGCGTTCACCAGCGGGTTATCTTCCAGCGGCCAGACACCAGCTTTCACCTGATCAATTTCTGCGCGGATAGCCAGCATCGCGTCGATAAAGCGATCCAGTTCCACTTTGCTTTCAGATTCAGTCGGTTCAACCATCAGCGTACCCGCCACCGGGAACGACATCGTCGGCGCGTGGAAACCGTAGTCGATCAGGCGCTTGGCAATATCCAGCTCGCTGATGCCGGTTTCTTCTTTCAGCGGGCGAATATCGAGAATACATTCGTGCGCCACGCGACCGTCGCGACCGGTATACAGCACCGGGAAGGCATCCTGCAGGCGGCTGGCAATATAGTTGGCGTTAAGAATTGCCACCTGGCTTGCTTTTTTCAGCCCTTCTGCGCCCATCATGCGGATGTACATCCAGCTGATTGGCAGAATGGATGCGCTACCGAACGGTGCCGCAGAAACCGCGCCCTGACGGGTTAACATGCCTTCGATTTGCACCACGCTATGACCCGGTACAAACGGCGCCAGATGCGCTTTCACGCCGATCGGTCCCATACCTGGGCCGCCACCGCCGTGCGGAATGCAGAAAGTTTTATGCAGGTTGAGGTGCGAAACGTCCGCGCCAATAAAACCCGGCGAGGTGATGCCAACCTGGGCGTTCATGTTCGCGCCATCAAGGTAAACCTGACCGCCGAACTGGTGTACAACTTCACACACTTCACGGATCGTTTCTTCGTACACGCCGTGGGTGGAAGGATAGGTCACCATGATGCAGGAGAGATTATCGCCCGCCTGTTCCGCTTTCGCGCGCAGATCAGTCAGATCGATGTTGCCGTTTTTATCACACGCCACAACCACCACTTGCATCCCTGCCATATGCGCGGAAGCGGGGTTAGTTCCGTGCGCAGAAGCCGGGATCAGGCAGATATCGCGATGCCCTTCGTTGCGGCTTTCATGATAATGACGAATCGCCAGCAGGCCCGCATATTCGCCCTGTGCGCCAGAGTTCGGCTGCATACAAACGGCGTCGTAACCGGTCAGTTTCACCAGCCAGTCAGCCAACTGCGCAATCATCTGCTGATAACCTTCGGCCTGTTCCGGCGGGCAGAACGGGTGCAGTTCGGCAAATTCCGGCCAGGTGATTGGGATCATCTCGGCGGCGGCGTTCAGTTTCATGGTGCAGGAACCCAGCGGGATCATCGCCTGATTCAGCGCCAGATCTTTACGCTCCAGCGAGTGCATATAGCGCATCATTTCGGTTTCGCTGTGGTAGCGATTAAACACCGGATGAGTGAGGATTTCGTCGTCGCGCAGCATCGCAGGCTGAATAGAGCGGCTGTCGTGAGCCACGTCTTTGTCCAGCGTGTCGATGTCCAGTCCGTGGTTATCGCCCAGCAGCACGCTGAAAAGCTGCATCACGTTTTCACGCGTGGTGGTTTCATCAAGGGTGATCCCAACCGCGTTCAGGATATCGCTACGCAGGTTGATTTCAGCCGCTTCGGCACGCGTCAGTACACCCGCTTTGTCTGCCACTTCCACACAAAGGGTGTCGAAATAGTGCGCATGGCGCAGCTTCAGACCTTTTTGTTGCAGCCCCGCAGCCAGAATATCGGTCAGACGATGAATACGGTTAGCGATACGTTTCAGACCAACCGGACCGTGATAAACGGCATACAGGCTGGCGATGTTTGCCAGCAGAACCTGGGAAGTACAAATGTTCGAGTTCGCTTTCTCGCGACGAATATGTTGTTCACGAGTCTGCATTGCCATGCGTAGCGCAGTATTACCAGCCGCATCTTTCGATACGCCGATAATGCGCCCCGGCATGGAGCGTTTGTATTCATCTTTCGCCGCAAAGAATGCTGCGTGTGGGCCACCGTAGCCCATCGGCACGCCGAAGCGTTGCGCCGAACCAAAAACAATATCCGCGCCCTGTTTACCCGGCGCAGTTAACAGCACCAGCGCCATAATATCGGCGGCAACGCTGACCACAATTTTGCGTGATTTCAGTTCGCTGATAAGCGCAGTGTAGTCGTGAATTTCACCAGTAGTACCGACCTGCTGTAACAGCACGCCGAAGACTTCCTGATGATCGAGCACTTTTTGCGCGTCATCGACAATGACTTCAAAACCAAATGTTTCGGCACGGGTGCGAACCACATCCAGCGTTTGCGGATGAACGTCAGAAGCAACGAAGAAGCGATTGGCATTTTTCAGTTTGCTGACGCGTTTAGCCATCGCCATTGCTTCGGCGGCAGCGGTAGCTTCGTCCAGCAGAGACGCCGAAGCCATATCCAGCCCGGTTAAATCCAGCGTTACCTGCTGGAAGTTGAGTAGTGCTTCAAGGCGGCCCTGGGAGACTTCAGGTTGATACGGAGTATACGCGGTATACCAGCCCGGATTTTCCAGCATGTTACGCAGGATAACCGGCGGTAACTGCACGGCGGTGTACCCCATGCCGATGTAAGACGTGAAGCGTTTATTGCGACTGGCAATAGCCTTGAGTTCTGCCAGTGCGGCGTATTCGGTCGCCGGTGCGCCAACCTGCGGCGGAGTCGCAAGCTGAATATCTTTCGGCACAATCTGGCCGGTCAGCGCGTTTAACGATTGTGCACCAACGGCATTCAGCATTTCTTGCTGTTGCGCGGCGTCCGGTCCGATATGGCGTTCAATAAAAGCGCCGCTATTTTCAAGCTGGCTTAACGTCTGTGTCATGAGCGATGGTTCCTGAAACGTGCAGTGAATTGTTAACCTCTCTCCTTGCGAAGAGAGTGAGGGTGAGGCGTAAATTTCCTCACCCTGATCCTCTCCCGCAGAAGAGGAATAAAGCCGTTACTCGTCTTCTAACAATGCTTCGTATGCGGTCGCATCCAGCAGTGAATCCAGTTCGCTTTCATCGCTGGCTTTGATTTTAAAGATCCAACCGCCTGCATACGGTTCGCTGTTCACCAGTTCCGGGGAATCGCTCAGTGCGTCGTTTACCGCCACGATTTCACCGCTTACTGGCGCATAAATGTCTGACGCCGCTTTTACTGATTCGGCAACCGCGCAGTCATCGCCCGCGCTAACCGTTGCGCCCACTTCCGGCAGGTCAACAAACACCATATCGCCTAACAGCTCCTGAGCGTGTTCGGTGATGCCAACGGTGTAAGTGCCGTCGGCTTCTTTACGCAGCCATTCGTGTTCTTTGCTGTATTTCAGTTCTGCTGGTACGTTGCTCATCAATCAATCTCCAAAAAAGTAAATCACGCGACGGCTTTGCCGTTACGCACAAAAACAGGTTTCGTCACTTTAACCGGCATTTCACGGTTGCGAATTTGCACAATCGCTGTTTCACCAATACCTTCCGGCACGCGCGCCAGCGCAATGCTGTAACCCAGCGTCGGGGAGAAAGTACCGCTGGTGATAATGCCTTCATGCTGGTTGCCCTGCGCATCGGTAAAACGTACCGGCAGTTCATTACGCAGCACGCCTTTTTCGGTCATCACCAGACCAACCAGTTTTTCTGTGCCATGTTCACGCTGCGCTTCCAGAGCTTCACGACCAATAAAGTCACGATCTGCCGGTTCCCAGGCGATAGTCCAGCCCATATTGGCGGCTAAAGGAGAGATGGTTTCGTCCATCTCCTGACTATAAAGATTCATACCCGCTTCCAGACGCAGCGTGTCACGCGCGCCCAGGCCGCATGGCTTAACGCCCGCTTCCACCAGCGCGCGCCAGAAATCCGCCGCTTTTTCATTGGGCAGCGCAATTTCGTAGCCCGCTTCACCGGTATAACCAGTGGTGGCAATAAACAGATCGCCCGCCTGCACGCCAAAGAACGGTTTCATCCCTTCCACCGCCTGACGCTGGGCGTCATTAAACAGTGTGGCAGCTTTTGCCTGCGCATTCGGCCCTTGCACGGCAATCATGGAAAGGTCATCACGAACGGTAATTTCGATGCCGAAAGGTTCAGCGTGTTGGGTAATCCAGGAGAGGTCTTTTTCGCGGGTGGCGGAGTTAACAACGAGGCGGAAGAAATCTTCAGTAAAGTAGTAGACGATGAGATCATCTATCACACCGCCAGAGGCATTCAACATCCCCGAGTAAAGGGCTTTGCCGCTTTTGGTGAGCTTCGCCACATCGTTCGCCAGCAGATAACGCAGAAACTCCCGGGTGCGGCAGCCGCGAAGATCGACGATGGTCATATGTGACACATCAAACATTCCGGCATCGGTACGTACCGCATGATGTTCGTCGATTTGCGAACCGTAATGCAGCGGCATCATCCAGCCGTGGAAATCTACCATGCGAGCGCCGCAAAGCGTGTGTTGTTCGTACAAAGGAGTCTGTTGTGCCATCTTGTCCTCATTGAATAAGCGGGGCTGACAACTTTTCATGGCGAAAATATCACCACGAAACCCAGCATCGGAGCCACTCCCGGTCCCCAACGCAATCGTTCTCTTTTCCCTGAACTTACCACCGAAACAGACGGTTAACCATAAGGTAAAATTGATCATCACATTAGCTTATGGTTAAAAAACACAAAGATCTCAACAGAATAAAAAACCAAAAATTTATTTTATTTTTATACAAATATGATGCTTTCAGGAATGTGATTTGGATAAACCAATATTAAGAACTGAAAATATGCCAAAAATCACTCAATAAAAAAATCGTAACATTAGAAAATATAATGCGAAATTGATGGTGAAATTAGTTTATTTCAAATGAGCAAAATCTCCCGGCGAAAAAACCGGGAGAAGAAAGTGTGATGGGTATCAAATAAACAGTTGAGGAGAAATTTTTTAACGCAGCCATTCAGGCAAATCATTTAATCCCATAGCCTGACGGATCAGTTGTGATTTAACGCCAGGAAGCGTATCGGCCAGTTTCAGGCCAATATCACGCAGCAGTTTTTTCGCCGGATTGCCCCCGGAAAACAGATCGCGAAAGCCTTGCATACCAGCCAGCATCAGCGCCGCACTGTGCTTGCGGCTACGCTCATAGCGACGCAGATAAATGTACTGCCCGATGTCTTTCCCCTGACGATGCAACCGTTTCAGTTCAGCAATCAGCTCTGCAGCATCCATAAAGCCGAGATTAACGCCCTGCCCCGCCAGCGGATGAATGGTATGCGCAGCGTCGCCCACCAGCGCCAGACGGTGCGCGGCAAACTGGCGCGCATAACGCCCCGTCAGCGGAAACACCTGACGCTCGCTCTCAACCTTGCATAAGCCCAGGCGATTATCAAAAGCGATATTTAACGCGCGATTAAATTCGTCTTCGCCTGCCTGCTGCATCCGCTGCGCTTCCTCTGGCGACAGTGACCAGACAATCGAACAAAGATGCGGATCGCTAAGCGGTAAAAAGGCCAGAATGCCTTCGCCATGGAAAACCTGCCGCGCTACTGCGTCATGCGGTTCTTCAGTGCGAATGGTCGCCACCAGCGCGTGATGCTGATAATCCCAGAAAGTCAGCGGAATATCGGCTTTGTTGCGCAACCAGGAGTTTGCCCCGTCTGCGCCAATCACCAGACGCGCCGTTAACATACTGCCGTCTTTCAGCGTCAGGAAGGTTTCGTTCTCTCCCCAGGCGACCTGCTGTAATTCTGCAGGAGCTAGCAGGGTGATATCTGACGACTGCTGCACTTTGTTCCACAGCGCATAGTGAATAACTGAATTTTCAACAATATGCCCAAGATGGCTATAGCCCATGCTCTGATCGTCAAACGAGATGTGACCAAAGCTGTCTTTGTCCCACACTTCCATGCCGTGATAGCAACTGGCTCTACGGGACATAATGTCCTGCCAGACGCCAAGACGGGTAAGTAATTTTTCGCTGGCGGCATTGATAGCCGAAACGCGCAATTGTGGTGGTGCATCCGCCGCCAGAGGTTCAGGTACGCGCTGCTCCAGTACGGCAACACGTAAGCCGCTGCCCTGTAAGCCGCAGGCAACCGCCAGCCCCACCATGCCGCCGCCAACAATGGCTACATCAACACTTTGCATTGTTTATTCCTTAAAACCGCCTTCAACGCGCCACCCAACCGAGAGTGCGCTGCGCCAGCACATCGCGTGCCGGGGTGAATAATTCCATTGCCATCAGCCCGATGTTGCGCCCAACAACCAGCGGCGCCCAGCGGTTGGCAAAAAGATGAACAAGGCTGTCTGTTACACCAATAGTCGCTTCGCGATCGCTCTGCCGACGCTGCTGGTAACGGCACAAAATGCCGTAATCACCGATATCCTCTCCGCGTTCCTGCGCCTGAGTCAGAGTTTCAGCAAGGCTCATCACATCACGCATACCGAGATTAAATCCTTGCCCGGCAATCGGGTGCAGGGTTTGCGCCGCATTGCCCACCAGCACGGCGCGGTGGGTAATAGGTTTAGCGGCGCGGGTTAACGCCAGCGGATAAGCACTGCGTTTTCCGGCATGAGTAATTTGCCCCAGTCGCCAGCCAAACGCAGCCTGGAGTTCACGGCAGAGCTCATCATCACTCCACGCCAGTACCTCTTCGCGCCGTTCCAGTGGATGACACCAGACCAGCGAACAGCGTCCGTCAGACATCGGCAACATCGCCAACGGGCCATGTTTCGTGAAGCGTTCAAAAGCGCGCCCTTCGTGCGCAACGGAGGTCACAACGTTGGCAATCACCGCCAGTTGCTCGTAAGGCTCCTGCTGCCAGTCAACGCCGCACGCGGTGGCTAACGCTGAATGGGTGCCGTCAGCGGCTACCAGCACACGCCCCGTCAGCGTCTCACCACTCTCCAGTTTCACCTCAACGTTACTCTGAGTACGAGCAACGTTAGCAACGCGATCCGGACAGTGCAGCGTTACGCCAGGCGCTTTGCGCAACAGCGCAAACAGTCGTTGTCCGACATTGTGCAACTCGACAACCTGCCCCAGCGCCGCCAGTTGATAATCTTCTGCGGCGAGGGTGACGAATCCGGCATGACCGCGATCGCTGACATGCACGGTAGTGATGGCGGTTGCGCAATCAGCCAGAGATTGCCAGACGCCGATACGTGCCAGTTGCTGGCAGGTGCCCGCCGCCAGCGCAATAGCCCGGCCATCAAAGCCCGGATGGGCATGTGACTCTGGCGCAGTCGCTTCAATCAAATGTACCGGCAGCGCCCCGTGACTTAACCGGGAAATAGCCAGCGCCAGCGTCGCGCCCGCCATGCCGCCACCGACGATGATTACGCTCATTGCTTTCTCGCAGCTGCCATCAACGCTTCGATTTCTTCCGGCTTTTTCACCACGCTGGCGGTGAGGTTTTCGTTGCCAGTTTCGGTAATCACAATGTCGTCTTCAATACGAATGCCGATACCGCGATATTGTTCTGGCACATCCGCATCCGGCGCGATATACAGCCCTGGCTCTACGGTCAGTACCATGCCCGGTTCAAGAATGCGCGAACGATCCTGACCATAAACACCTACGTCATGGACATCCAGCCCTAACCAATGGCTAAGGCCATGCATAAAGAAAGGACGGTGGGCGTTTTGAGCGATCAGTTCATCGACATCACCTTTCAGGATACCGAGTTTTACCAGGCCGTTAATCATAATGCGCACAACTTCACCGGTGACTTCCTGAATGGAGGTTCCCGGACGATACAGACGCAGGCTGGTTTCGAGAGACTCCAGCACAATGTCGTAGATTTCACGCTGAGCCTGGGTGAATTTGCCGTTGACCGGGAAGGTGCGGGTAATATCGCCAGCGTAACCTTTATATTCACAGCCCGCGTCAATCAACACCAGATCACCGTCACGCAGTTCACACTCGTTTTCGGTGTAGTGCAGAATGCAGCCGTTTTCACCGCTGCCGACAATGGTGTTATAGGAAGGATAGCGCGCGCCGTGGCGGTTAAATTCGTGGTGAATTTCGCCTTCCAGATGGTACTCGAACATTCCCGGACGGCATTTTTCCATCGCCCGTGTATGCGCCAGTGCGGTGATTTCACCCGCGCGGCGAAGTACGGCAATCTCTTCCGGCGATTTGAACAGGCGCATTTCATGAACAACAGGACGCCAGTCGATCATCGTTGCCGGAGCGGTGAGATTTTGCCGTGAGCCTTTACGCAGTTTTTCCAGCGCGCTGTTCACGATTTCATCAGCATAGGTATATTCGCCCTGAGCGTGATAAACCACATCCAGGCCATTAAGCAGTTGATAAAGTTGCTGATTGATTTCGCTGAACGCCAGTGCACGGTCAACGCCCAGTTTCTCTGGCGCGGCATCCTGACCTAAGCGACGACCAAACCAGATCTCCGCCGTCAGATCGCGCACACGGTTAAACAGAACGCTGTGGTTATGAGTGTCATCGCTTTTAATCAGCACCAGCACCGCTTCCGGTTCGTTAAAGCCGGTGAAGTACCAGAAGTCACTGTTTTGACGATACGGATATTCGCTGTCGGCGCTACGGGTCACTTCCGGGGCGGCAAAAATCAGCGCGGCGCTGCCGGGTTGCATTTGCTCCACCAGAGCCTGACGGCGACGCTGAAATTCTTGCGGGGATATATCACTCATAACACTCTCCTTACGTTTTTTGTTTTTAGTGTAGAGTCGGTTTTTGTACTTCTGGCGCAGTCGGTTGCGGATGAGTAAAGGTGTCGTGGCATAACAGCGCGGCAACACGGACGTACTCGATGATCTCTTCAAGCGACATTTCCAGCTCTTCCTGATCTTCGTCTTCGTCATATCCCAGTTGCGCGATGTTACGCAGATCGTCGATGGCTTCACCGGTTTCGCCAGTCACTTTATCCAGCTTCGGCTGAGTCACGCCAAGACCAAGCAGGAAGTGATTTACCCAGCCTGCCAGCGCATCAGCGCGATCGAAAACGCTGACATCATCGCCATCAGGCAGATAAAGCTGAAAAAGGAAGCCGTCATCCTGCAGGGCATCGCTGGTGGCTGAGTGCATTTTGCGCAATGCCTGTGCCAGCTCATGACCGAAAGCCATGCCTTCGTTCGTCAGGTCGTGAAGCAGCGGCAACCATGAACTGTCATCATTGCCACCGCAAATCATCCCGCTGATTAAACCGTGCATCTCAGCAGGGGTCAGACCCGTCCCTTGTTGGTTCAGATACTGGTTCATTTCGTTGTAACCAGGCATTTCGTTCTGTATAGACATAAGCATTCGTCATCAAAGGGAGGAAGATTCATGATATGCTACCACTTTGGACCCTGGTGAACCAGAAAAGGGCTTGTCTCTTCTCATCAGGGTAGCTATAGTTCGCCCCTTCGCAGACCATGAGTCTGAAGACGAAGGAAGCGCAGTCAATCAGCAGGAAGGTGGCATGTCTGCACAACCCGTCGATATCCAAATTTTTGGCCGTTCACTGCGTGTGAACTGCCCGCCTGACCAAAGGGATGCGTTGAATCAGGCCGCAGACGATCTGAATCAGCGGTTGCAAGATCTGAAAGAACGCACTAGAGTCACAAATACTGAACAGTTGGTCTTCATTGCTGCATTGAATATCAGCTATGAGTTAGCGCAAGAAAAAGCGAAGACTCGTGACTACGCGGCAAGTATGGAACAGCGTATTCGGATGCTGCAACAGACCATAGAACAAGCGTTACTTGAACAAGGTCGCATCACCGAAAAAACGAACCAAAACTTTGAATGACACTTTTCGGTTTACTGTGGTAGAGTAACCGTGAAGACAAAATTTCTCTGAGATGTTCGCAAGCGGGCCAGTCCCCTGAGCCGATATTTCATACCACAAGAATGTGGCGCTCCGTGGTTGGTGAGCATGCTCGGTTCGTCCGAGAAGCCTTAAAACTGCGACGACACATTCACCTTGAACCAAGGGTTCAAGGGTTACAGCCTGCGGCGGCATCTCGGAGATTCCCTTCTTACCTGGCACCAGCCATGACGCAACTACCAGAACTCCCACTGACATTATCCCGACAAGAAATCCGCAAAATGATTCGGCAACGTCGTCGTGCGTTAACGCCGGAACAACAGCAAGAAATGGGTCAACAAGCTGCTACCCGGATGATGACTTATCCCCCGGTGGTGATGGCGCATACGGTCGCTGTATTCCTCTCTTTTGATGGCGAGCTCGACACCCAACCGCTCATAGAACAACTCTGGCGTGCCGGTAAGCGCGTGTATCTTCCAGTTTTACACCCTTTTAGTGCTGGTAACTTACTGTTCCTGAATTACCATCCGCAAAGCGAATTGGTGATGAACAGATTGAAGATCCACGAGCCGAAACTGGATGTGCGCGATGTGCTTCCCCTTTCCCGGTTAGATGTGCTGGTCACGCCGCTAGTAGCCTTTGATGAGTACGGTCAACGCCTGGGAATGGGCGGCGGTTTTTATGATCGGACATTGCAAAACTGGCAGCACTACAAAATGCAGCCGGTAGGTTATGCGCATGATTGCCAGTTAGTAGAAAAACTGCCGGTTGAAGAGTGGGATATCCCACTGCCTGCGGTGGTTACACCGTCGAAAGTCTGGGAGTGGTGAGGGCGATACACCTGCATCGCCCTGATTGACATCGTTGATTCTTTGACCTAATTTAGTGAGTAAGGGTAAGGGAGGATTACTCCTCCCTGTGACTGACTGTTAATAAGCTCCGAAACTTATCAGTAACAGTACAATCAGTATGATGACAAGTCGCATCATAACCCTTCTCCTTTAAGCCCTCGCTTCGGTGAGGGCTTTACCGTTACAGCCCCATGCTGCCCTGCCATCGTAAACTCTCTTTAAATAACCACAACGCATTGATCTACCTTTAAATCTTTTCTTCGAGCGCACTCGTAAAACGTTATGTAAGGCAGACATACATTGCAGGGATAAGGGATTAATTACGGCAGTTAACGCGGGCGATGAAGTGGCTATCCAAAAGATCGGTTCAGGGCGATGCACCCCGCATCGCCCTGATTGACATCGTTGATTCTTTAACCTAATTTAGTGAGTAAGGGTAAGGGAGGATTGCTCCTCCCCTGAGACTGACTGTTAATAAGCTGGGAAACTTATGAGTAACAGTACAATCAGTATGATGACAAGTCGCATCATAACCCTTCTCCTTCAAGCCCTCGCTTCGGTGAGGGCTTTACCGTTACAGCCCTGTGCTGTCCCGCCATCGTAAATCCTCTTCGAATAAAGGCAACGCATTGATCTGGCTTTGATTTATTTCTTCGAGCAGACTCGCAAAGGCGATTGCAGCACACTGCAAATGCAGTGATAAGCGCGGGAAAAGGGATAAAAAAACGGGCAAGTCAGCGACCTGCCCGTTGTTTGTCAGAGAAGGGAAATCAGTACAGCAGACGGGCGCGAATGGTGCCCGGAATCGCTTTCATTGCCTGTAATGCTTTTTCAGCAACGTCTTCATCTGCTTCAATATCAATAACTACGTAGCCCATCTGAGCAGACGTTTGCAGATACTGCGCGGCGATGTTAACGCCCTGCTCGGCAAAGATTTTGTTCAGCGCAGTCAGCACGCCCGGACGGTTTTCGTGGATGTGCATCAGACGGCGGCCACCGTGCAGCGGCAGCGAGACTTCCGGGAAGTTTACCGCAGAGAGCGTGGAGCCATTGTCAGAGTACTTGATCAATTTACCCGCAACTTCCAGGCCGATATTCTCCTGCGCTTCCTGAGTCGAACCGCCAATGTGCGGCGTCAGCAGGACGTTGTCGAATTCGCACAGCGGAGAAGTAAACGGATCGCTGTTGGTCGCTGGTTCTGTTGGGAATACATCGATTGCCGCGCCAGCCAGATGTTTGCTCGCCAGTGCGTCACACAGCGCCGGAATATCGACCACAGTACCGCGCGAAGCGTTAATCAGCAGCGAGCCGGGCTTCATCAGTGAGATCTCTTTCGCGCCCATCATGTTTTTGGTAGACGGATTTTCAGGCACATGCAGGCTCACCACGTCGCTCATATTCAGCAAGTCGGAAAGATGTTGCACCTGCGTCGCGTTACCCAGCGGCAGTTTGTTTTCAATATCATAGAAGTAAACATACATCCCCAGCGACTCAGCCAGAATGCCAAGCTGCGTACCGATATGACCATAACCAATGATACCCAGCTTTTTGCCGCGCGCTTCAAAAGACCCCGCCGCCAGTTTGTTCCACACGCCACGGTGCGCTTTGGCGTTGGCTTCCGGCACTCCGCGCAATAGCAGCAGAAGTTCACCAATCACCAGCTCAGCGACAGAACGCGTATTCGAAAACGGTGCGTTAAATACCGGAATCCCGCGTTTTGCCGCAGCATTTAAATCAACCTGGTTTGTGCCTATGCAAAAACAGCCAATAGCGACCAGCTTTTCTGCAGCATTGATCACTTCTTCGGTCAGATGGGTTCGGGATCGCAGGCCGATGAAGTGGGCATCGCGGATGGATTCTTTTAATTGTTCATCATCCAGCGCGCCTTTATGAAATTCGATGTTGGTGTAACCTGCCGCGCGAAGACTTTCCAGCGCCTTTTGGTGCACGCCTTCTACCAGCAGAAACTTAATCTTGTCTTTCTCCAGCGATACCTTTGCCATTTACCCAATCCTGTCTTTGAAATGTTGTGTGTGGATTTGCATCCGCCTTTCAACATATCAAAAAATAATATTGCGGCAATATGAACGTTTGCGTCGCGATGTTGAGGAAATATCACGAGAGGTTGATTAACAGAAGAAAATGCTGAAGATGAGACTTTCTTTAGCGTGTTAGACAAAAGTGAGTTAAAAACGTGATAGATGTCACCAAATTTAACAATGCAAAAAATTTTTAACGGGGGACGAACTCCCCCGTCAGATCATTTCACAATGGTTTTAACGCCGTCAGGCGTGCCAATCAGCGCGACGTCCGCGCCACGGTTGGCAAACAGACCAACAGTAACCACACCCGGAATCGCATTAATCGCATTTTCCATCGCCACCGGATCAAGGATTTCCATACCGTGGACGTCGAGGATCACGTTGCCGTTATCAGTCACCACGCCCTGACGATATTCCGGACGGCCACCAAGTTTCACCAGTTGACGAGCCACTGCACTACGCGCCATCGGAATCACTTCCACCGGCAACGGGAATTTGCCCAGAATATCGACCTGCTTGGAGGCGTCCGCGATGCAGATAAATTTCTCTGCAACCGAAGCAATGATTTTTTCACGCGTCAGCGCCGCGCCGCCGCCTTTGATCATCTGCATATGGCCGTTGATTTCATCTGCACCGTCAACGTAGATGCCGAGGCTGTCAACTTCATTGAGGTCAAATACATGAATGCCAAGGCTTTTTAGTTTTTCAGTGGATGCATCCGAGCTGGAAACTGCCCCTTCAATCTGACCTTTCATCGTGCCGAGTGCATCAATAAAGTGTGCGGCGGTGGAACCTGTACCAACACCAACAATGGTTCCGGGCTGAACATACTGAAGTGCCGCCCATCCTACTGCTTTTTTCAATTCATCCTGCGTCATGATCGTTTCGCCTGTGGTATGAAATTTCAGACGCATTATATACAAAAAAAGCGATTCAGACCCCGTCAGCAAGTCGTGCGGATAACTCATCCATGAAATAACAGGCAATGGCGGGCATCCTCTTTCACCCCGGCAAATCTGGGTATCAGGAGGTATCAGGATTACCCTTCTATCCCCCATTCTGCATATCTGAAACTACGCCGATAAAGGTGAAGCACTTCAATACAACCAATTGATAATATTAATAATAAAAATAACATCTATTGTTAGCATCTCGCCCACAGAACGTTGCCTTTACGCTCTACAAAGACTAAAAAACACGGTGTTGTCAGTCAAAATTTCCATTATGGCTGCTTTTGTATACGTTAAATGCTCTGTACCCAAAGCAAAATTATGTCATAGTTCGGCATAAGAAAATTTGAGGAGCAGGTTAAAGCAATGAAACGCCCGGACTACAGAACATTACAGGCACTGGATGCGGTAATACGTGAACGAGGATTTGAGCGCGCGGCACAGAAATTGTGCATTACGCAATCAGCCGTCTCACAGCGCATTAAGCAGCTGGAAAATATGTTCGGGCAGCCGTTATTAGTGCGTACTGTCCCACCGCGACCTACAGAACAAGGGCAAAAACTGCTGGCACTGCTTCGCCAGGTGGAATTGCTGGAAGAAGAGTGGCTGGGGGATGAACAAACCGGTTCAACCCCGCTGCTGCTTTCACTGGCGGTCAACGCAGACAGTCTGGCAACCTGGCTGCTGCCGGCGCTGGCTCCGGTGCTGGCTGATTCGCCTATTCGTCTGAACTTGCAGGTGGAAGATGAAACCCGCACCCAGGAACGCCTGCGTCGCGGTGAAGTAGTTGGCGCGGTGAGTATTCAACATCAGGCGCTGCCCAGTTGTCTTGTCGATAAACTTGGCGCGCTTGACTATCTGTTCGTCAGCTCCAGACCATTTGCCGAGAAATACTTCCCTAACGGAGTAAGCCGCTCCGCGCTGCTCAAGGCACCGGTGGTGGCGTTTGACCATCTTGACGATATGCACCAGGCATTTTTGCAGCAAAACTTCGATCTGCCGCCAGGTAGCGTACCGTGCCATATCGTTAACTCGTCTGAAGCCTTCGTTCAACTCGCTCGCCAGGGAACAACCTGCTGTATGATCCCACACCTGCAAATTGAGAAAGAACTGGCGAGCGGCGAGCTGATCGACCTTACGCCAGGGCTGTTTCAACGGCGAATGCTCTACTGGCACCGCTTTGCCCCAGAAAGCCGCATGATGCGTAAAGTCACTGATGCTTTACTAGACTATGGTCACAAAGTACTTCGTCAGGATTAATCAATCACTTAATGCCTGATAGCACATATCAGGCATTTTCCTTTTTTCTTTTTATCTTCTTTGAACAACGTCACGAAACAGACAAATCTCACGCGGCAAAAAACGACGTCCCAATGCATTTTTTTTGCTGGCGACAACCCCGTGTAAAAAGCTCACCGTAAGCGCATCCCACCAATTTGATTGCGTTTTATGGAGCAAATAATGTCTAACGTGCAGGAATGGCAACAACTTGCCAACAAGGAATTGAGCCGTCGGGAGAAAAACGTCGACTCACTGGTACGGCAAACGGCGGAAGGGATAGCCATCAAGCCGCTGTATACCGAAGCCGATCTCGACAATCTGGAAGTAACCGGCACCCTTCCAGGCTTGCCGCCCTACGTTCGTGGTCCACGTGCCACCATGTATACCGCTCAACCGTGGACTATTCGTCAGTATGCCGGTTTCTCCACGGCAAAAGAATCTAACGCCTTTTATCGCCGTAACCTCGCTGCCGGGCAAAAGGGTCTTTCCGTTGCTTTTGACCTCGCCACCCACCGTGGTTACGACTCTGACAATCCGCGCGTTTCAGGTGACGTCGGTAAAGCAGGCGTCGCTATCGACACCGTTGAAGATATGAAGGTGCTATTCGACCAGATCCCGCTGGATCAAATGTCGGTTTCGATGACTATGAACGGGGCAGTCCTGCCAGTACTGGCGTTTTATATTGTGGCCGCTGAAGAGCAAGGCGTTACACCCGATAAACTCACAGGCACCATCCAGAACGACATTCTGAAAGAGTACCTCTGCCGCAATACTTACATTTATCCGCCAAAACCGTCGATGCGTATTATCGCTGACATCATCGCCTGGTGTTCCGGCAATATGCCGCGCTTTAATACCATCAGTATTAGCGGTTACCACATGGGCGAAGCGGGAGCCAACTGCGTGCAGCAGGTGGCGTTTACTCTCGCTGATGGAATTGAGTACATCAAAGCTGCACTTTCTGCTGGCCTGAAAATTGACGACTTTGCCCCGCGCCTGTCGTTCTTCTTTGGCATCGGTATGGATCTTTTCATGAACGTCGCCATGCTGCGTGCCGCACGTTATCTCTGGAGTGAGGCGGTAAGTGGATTTGGAGCCAAAGATCCGAAATCACTGGCACTGCGCACCCACTGTCAGACCTCAGGCTGGAGTCTCACCGAGCAAGATCCCTATAACAACGTTATACGCACCACCATTGAAGCGTTGGGCGCCACACTTGGCGGTACACAATCACTGCATACCAACGCTTTTGATGAGGCACTTGGACTGCCAACCGACTTCTCGGCACGTATAGCCCGTAATACTCAGATAATCATTCAGGAAGAGTCAGAAATCTGCCGCACCGTCGATCCACTGGCCGGATCTTATTACGTTGAGTCGTTGACCGATCAGATCGTCAAACAGGCTCGATCCATCATCGCTCAGATCGACGAAGCAGGGGGGATGGCGAAAGCGATCGAAGCGGGTTTGTCAAAACGCATGATCGAAGAAGCGTCTGCGCGTGAGCAGTCACTGATCGATCAGGGCAAACGCGTGATTGTTGGCGTTAACAAGTACAAGCTGGATCACGAAGACGAAACCGATGTCCTTGAGATAGACAACGTGATGGTACGTAACGAGCAGATTGCTTCACTGGAGCGCATTCGCGCCACCCGCGATGATGCTGCCGTAACCGCCGCACTGAATGCTCTGACTAATGCGGCACTGCAAAACGGAAACCTGCTGGCTGCTGCTATTAATGCGGCACGCGTTCGCGCGACATTGGGTGAAATCTCCGATGCGCTGGAAGCCGCTTTTGACCGTTATCTGGTGCCGAGCCAGTGTGTTACCGGCGTGATTGCGCAAAGCTATCATCAGTCGGAAAAATCAGCTTGCGAATTTGATGCCATTGTTGCGCAAACGGAACAGTTCCTCGCGGATAACGGCCGTCGCCCGCGCATCCTGATCGCCAAAATGGGGCAGGATGGACACGATCGCGGGGCCAAAGTCATTGCCAGCGCCTATTCCGATCTTGGATTTGACGTTGATTTAAGTCCGATGTTCTCGATACCAGAAGAGATCTCCCGCCTGGCGGTAGAAAACGACGTTCATGTGGTGGGCGCGTCCTCACTCGCTGCCGGGCATAAAACGCTGATCCCGGAACTGGTAGAAGCCCTCAAAAAATGGGGACGCGAAGATATCTGCGTAGTCGCTGGCGGCGTTATTCCACCGCAGGATTATGCCTTCCTGCAAGAACGCGGCGTGGCGGCGATTTATGGTCCGGGTACGCCCATGCTCGACAGCGTACGTGATGTACTGAATCGGATTAGCCAGCGTCATGATTAACGAAGCCACGCTGGCAGACAACATTCGGCGCTTACGTCAGGGTGAGCGTGCCACACTCGCCCAGGCGATGACGCTGGTAGAAAGCCGTCATCCACGTCATCTGGAACTAAGCTCTCAGTTGCTCGACGCCATCATGCCGTTTTGTGGTAATGCCCTGCGCCTGGGCGTTACCGGCACACCTGGCGCGGGGAAAAGTACCTTTCTTGAAGCCTTCGGTATGTTGCTGATTCGCCAGGGGCTGAAAGTCGCGGTGATTGCCGTCGATCCCAGCAGCCCAGTGACCGGTGGCAGCATTCTTGGCGATAAGACTCGGATGACCGAACTGGCGCGTGCCGATGCGGCATTTATTCGCCCGGTTCCGTCATCCGGTCATCTGGGCGGCGCCAGCCAGCGGGCGCGGGAGTTAATGCTGTTATGCGAGGCGGCAGGTTATGACGTGGTGATCGTTGAAACCGTCGGCGTCGGGCAGTCGGAAACCGAAGTCGCCCGCATGGTGGACTGTTTTATCTCACTACAAATCGCCGGTGGTGGTGATGATCTCCAGGGCATTAAAAAGGGACTGATGGAGATGGCAGATCTGATTGTCATTAACAAAGACGATGGCGATAACCACGCGAATGTCGCCATTGCCCGCCACATGTACGAGGGCGCTCTGCATATTCTGCGTCGCAAATATGACGAATGGCAGCCGCAGGTTCTCACCTGTAGCGCGCTGGAAAAATGCGGTATCGATGAGATTTGGCGCGCAATTATCGATTTCAAAACCGCACTTACCGCCAGCGGTCGTTTGCAACAAATGCGGCAACAACAATCGGTGGAATGGCTGCGTAAACAAACCGAAGAAGAAGTGCTGCACCACCTGTTCGCGAATGAAGATTTCGATCGTTATTACCGCCAGACGCTATTAGCAGTCAAAAACAATACTCTCTCGCCGCGCACTGGCTTGCGGCAGCTCAGTGAATTTATCCAGACTCAATATTTTGAATAAAGGAATTTTTATGTCTTATCAGTATGTTAATGTCATTATCATCAACAAAGTTGCGGTCATTGAGTTTAACTATGGCCGCAAACTCAATGCATTGAGTAAAGTCTTTATTGACGACCTGATCCAGGCACTAAGCGATCTCAACCGACCGGAAATTCGTTGTATCATTCTGCGTGCTCCGAGTGGTTCCAAAGTCTTCTCCGCAGGCCACGACATCCATGAACTGCCATCAGGCGGTCGCGATCCCCTCTCTTACGATGATCCGCTACGGCAAATTACCCGTATGATCCAAAAATGCCCCAAACCGATCATTTCGATGGTCGAAGGTAGCGTCTGGGGAGGTGCTTTTGAAATGATCATGAGTTCCGATCTGATCATCGCTGCCAGCACGTCGACCTTCTCAATGACCCCAGTTAACCTTGGCGTACCGTATAACCTGGTGGGCATCCACAACCTGACCCGCGACGCGGGCTTCCACATCGTCAAAGAACTGATTTTTACCGCTTCGCCAGTCACCGCCCAACGTGCGCTGGCTGTTGGCATTCTCAACCACGTTGTTGACATCAGCGAGCTGGAAGATTTCACCCTGCAAATGGCGCACCACATTTCCGAAAAAGCACCGCTGGCGATCGCGGTAATCAAGGAAGAACTGCGCGTGCTGGGCGAGGCGCACACGATGAATTCAGACGAATTTGAACGTATTCAGGGGATGCGCCGAGCGGTTTATGACAGCGAGGATTATCAGGAAGGTATGAATGCTTTCCTGGAAAAACGTAAACCTAATTTCGTCGGTCATTAATGCTCAGCGAATGAAGGAGTAAAAGATGAATATGATCTGGGCAAGGATGACCGCCGATGAAGCGGCGGAAATTATCCAGCACAATGATATGGTAGCATTCAGCGGCTTTACCCCTGCGGGTTCACCTAAAGCTCTACCTGTCGCTATTGCTCATCGTGCCAACGAACAACATGAGGCGAAAAAACCGTACCAGATTCGCCTGCTAACCGGCGCGTCAATTAGCGCCGCCGCCGATGACGTGCTCTCTGAAGCTAACGCCGTTTCATGGCGCGCTCCGTATCAAACATCATCTGGGTTACGCCAAAAGATCAATCAGGGGGCAGTCAGTTTTGTTGATCTACACTTGAGCGAAGTCGCGCAAATGGTTAACTACGGCTTCTTCGGCGACATTGATGTTGCGGTAATTGAAGCCTCAGCCATCGAGCCGGATGGACGTGTCTGGTTAACCAGTGGGATCGGTAACGCTCCGACCTGGTTACTGCGGGCCAAGAAAGTAATCATTGAACTCAATCACTATCATGATCCGCGCGTTGCGGAACTGGCGGATATTGTGATTCCTGGCGCACCACCGCGACGCAATAGCGTTTCGATCTTCCATGCGATGGATCGCGTCGGTACTCGTTATGTGCAAATTGATCCGAAAAAGATTGTTGCGGTCGTGGAAACCAACTTACCTGATGCAGGTAAGCTGCTGGATAAGCAAAATCCCATGTGCCAACAGATCGCCGACAATGTGGTTACCTTCTTATTACGTGAAATGGCACAGGGGCGCATTCCGCCGGAATTTCTGCCACTGCAAAGTGGGGTAGGCAACATCAATAATGCGGTAATGGCGCGTCTCGGGGATAACCCGGATATTCCACCGTTTATGATGTATTCGGAAGTGCTACAGGAATCAGTAGTTCATCTTCTGGAAACCGGAAAAATCACCGGAGCCAGCGCCTCCAGTCTGACTATCTCCGCCGATTCACTGCGCAAGATTTATGACAATATGGACTATTTCTCCTGTCGGATTGTGTTACGTCCGCAGGAGATTTCCAATAACCCGGAAATTATCCGCCGCCTTGGTGTTATCGCTCTGAACGTCGGCCTGGAGTTTGATATTTACGGGCACGCCAACTCAACGCATGTTGCCGGAGTTAATTTAATGAACGGTATCGGCGGCAGCGGTGATTTTGAACGCAATGCTTATCTGTCGATCTTTATGGCGCCGTCGATCGCCAAAGAAGGAAAAATATCAACCATCGTGCCGATGTGTAGTCATGTTGATCACAGCGAGCACAGCGTGAAAGTGATCATCACTGAACAAGGGATCGCCGACCTGCGTGGCCTCTCTCCACTTCAACGCGCACGCGCTATCATCGATAACTGCGCCCATCCCATGTACCGTGACTATTTGCATCGCTATCTGGAAAATGCCCCAGGAGGGCATATTCACCACGATCTTAGCCACGTTTTCGATCTGCATCGTAACTTGATCGAAACGGGTTCAATGTTGGGTTAATTGCTCGTACCATCACGATCTTCAGCAATTTGCTGTAGTATCGTGGCGGTATAGCGATGATTTTTCAGTGAATAGAGGTATTCCTGCATGTACATTGGCGTATGCGGTGCATCGAAATATTTCAGCGTTGCCGGATTCACCAGTCGCCAGGCAAAATGTGGAATGACTGTCAGAAAATGTCCGCGCTCAACGGCGCTGATTTTGGCCATAAAACTGTAGGGGCGATAAATGATTGTTGGATTGATCCCACAAGGGCGCATGTTCGCATCAATCATCGCTTCATAGTTAGCGCGGTTCTGAAAGCGCATCTGTAACCACGGTAACTCCTGTAATAACTCCTGCTCCTGACGTTCTTCAAAACGGCGGGAAACAAGAAACCCCAGTCGCAGCGGCGACAGCTCGCTGATAGTTAGATTTTCCAGCCCCTTAACACGGGCGGATACATGCTGCGGAGAGATAATAAAATCAAACTGGCGGTAGAAGAGATTATCGATAACCCCATTTTCGCTAAACTCAACCGGCTGGGCAGTCACCCCTTCATATTTATCACCAAGACTGATTAGCTGATCAAAAATAATCGTCGGATACGTATTATCGATGCCAATGACAATTTCATGAGAATGACGCCCGGAATTATGAATTTCATTATCAATAGCAGAAAGTCGTTGGTAAACCGGAAATAGTTTTTGATAAAGTTCCTGTCCGGCTTTATTGAGACTAATGTTGTTATCTTTACGGGTAAACAGCGTATAACCAATTTGTTCCTCCAGCGCGGCAATACTTTTGCCAAACGGTGAAGCCGTCATATGTATTTTTTCTGCTGCCCTGGCAATATTATTGGTTTGCGCTAATAAAATAAAATTGCGCATCTTTTTTGAAATAAAAATATCCATACCCTCTCCCCAAACATCACTGTCCGCTTAACCGTTTCAGTTATTCAATCTTTGATGATATCGCGAGCAAAGATAGGTAATTGCATCATGGTTTTACAGAAAATTACAGAAAAAGGAGACGATATAAGGTGAAGACATTAGCCCGACAAATGAGTCGGGC
Source organism: Escherichia sp. MOD1-EC7011 (assembly GCF_002965005.1). Classification (NCBI taxonomy): domain Bacteria; kingdom Pseudomonadati; phylum Pseudomonadota; class Gammaproteobacteria; order Enterobacterales; family Enterobacteriaceae; genus Escherichia; species Escherichia sp. MOD1-EC7011. The sequence continues at coordinate 50,020 of NZ_PTRD01000003.1, read as the reverse complement.
TAAATGTATTATTGTGCGGTAGGTGTTTTTGCCGGTTGCTGATCAACGGGTTCTAACTGGAAGACCACATCCACCTGGTCATCAAACTGAATAGCGGCCTGCTCGTAAGTTTCCTGAGTAGAAACCGGCGCGGCATCAGCTTTCATCATTCGAACCATCGGGCTGGGCTGATAGTTGGAAACATGGTAGCGCACGCTATACACCGGTCCCAGTTTGCGATTAAAGCCATTCGCCAGCTCCTGCGCCTGATGAATCGCGTTATCAATCGCGGCCTTACGCGCTTTATCTTTATAGGCATCCGGTTGCGCTACTCCCAGCGAAACAGAACGAATTTCATTGAGACCAGCCTTCAGCGCGCCATCCAGCAAAGAATTCAGCTTGTCTAACTGACGAACTGTTACCTCTACCGTTCTCACTGCCCGGTAGCCTTTCAGAATACTTTTGCCATCCTGGTAATCGTAATCTGGCTGGGTACGTAAATTCGCAGAACTGATATCTTTTTTCGCGATCTGATTGAGTTCAAGGAAAGAGATATATTGCGCCACGCGCTCATCCGCTTGTTTTTTGGCGGTAGCAGCATCCTTCGCGGCCACATTAACTTCAATAGCAAGAGTGGCAATGTCTGGCACCGCATCTACGCTTGCCGTTCCTGAAGTGACAATGTGCGGACCATCCGGTAGTTCATTGGCCTGTACTGCCATCCCGCTGAAACCCATCAATGCCGCCAGGGCGATAACTTTGAACTTCACGTTAGTCTCTCCGTGTTTATTTACTTGCCCAAAATTCAAAACCTCTGTAGGCAAGCTTAGCGTCTCTGTTTTTATTTTCCATCAGATAGCGCCTAACTGAACAAGGCTTGTGCATGGGCAATACCATCTCTCGCCAGCTGTAGGGCGATAAACCACATTACGCCACCAACAATAATATTAATAATACGCTGCGCTTTGGCGGTACGCAGACGCGGTGCCAACCAGGCAGCGAGAAGAGCCAGACCAAAGAACCACAAGAAAGAGGCGCTAATCGTCCCAAGCGCAAACCAGCGTTTTGGTTCAACATCGAGCTGCCCGCCGAGGCTCCCCAATACCACAAAGGTATCCAGATAAACATGGGGATTCAGCCAGGTCACTGCCAGCATGGTGGCAATAATTTTCCAGCGTCCCTGTTTCATGACTTCAGCACTAACCAGCTCAATATTACTGCTCATCGCCGTTTTAAAAGCGCCAAAACCATACCACAGCAAGAAGGCAACGCCGCCCCAGGTGACCAGCGCCAGCAACCACGGTGACTGCATCAGTAACGCGCTACCGCCAAAAATCCCGGCGCAAATCAGAACCAAATCGCTGATTGCACAAAGTAAGGCAATCATAATGTGGTACTGGCGGCGAATACCCTGATTCATCACAAAAGCATTTTGTGGACCGAGCGGCAGGATCATAGCCGCCCCAAGCGCAAGACCTTGAAAGTAATAAGAAAACACGTTGGATATTCCGAATTAAGTATCTGATGCAGAGACTATAGCGCGGGAATGTTATTAGTGGAAATTGATATTATTAATTGGCAATCAGAATAACTAATAAGAGAGAGGCCAGATAAATTATCTGGCCTCAGCGTTGATTATGCAGCTTTGTCCTCTTTCACCCGCTTAAAATTCACATCCATTTGCGGATACGGGAAGCTGATACCAGCGGCATCAAACTCGCGTTTAATACGCTCCAGCACATCCCAGTAAACGTTTTGCAGATCGCCGCTGTTACTCCAGACGCGGACCACGAAATTAATCGAAGATGCGCCAAGCTCGTTCAGACGCACGGTCATTTCGCGATCTTTTAAAATGCGATCGTCAGACTGGATAATATCGGTCAGGATCTGCTTCACCTGATCGATATCGGAATCATACGCCACACCAATGATAAATTCGTTACGGCGCGCAGGCTCGCGAGAGAAGTTAATAATATTACCGGCAATAATTTTACCGTTCGGAATAACGATAATTTTACCGTCTGCAGTGCGCATAGTCGTAGAGAAAATCTGCACGCTCTGCACTGTACCGGCAACACCGCCGAGGTCGACATATTCACCGGCACGGAACGGACGGAACAGTACCAGCAACACACCAGCGGCCAGGTTAGACAGAGAACCCTGCAACGCCAAACCTACAGCTAAACCTGCGGCACCCAGCACGGCGATAACCGATGCAGTTTGTACCCCCACACGACCTAACGCTGCGATCAGCGTAAAAGCAATAATCGCATATCGGGCTAATGCAGAGATAAAATCAGCAACGGTGGCATCTATGTTACGGGAGATCATCAGGCGATTCACCGCGTTGGAGATCATCCGCGCGATAATCAAACCAATGATGATGATCGCGAGAGCCGCCACGATGTTTACAGCATAACTCAGCAACAGCGCCTGGTTGTTCACCAACCACGAACCTGCACCGTGTATGCTATCGACAACATTCAAATCTTCCATTCAATATTCCTTTTTAACTGACTCAAAATGGAGAAATACACTCCGCTGCCTTATGACGGGCAGTCTGACAAGGGTAAACAATAAAGCATAATTTTGCCAAATAGATCACAGATTTCTCCTGTCCATCACCTTGCTTTTGACGAAAAAAAAGACCCGCAGAGCGGGTCTTGAGATAAGCAGAAAGGAATATCTTACAGAACGTCGATCGCGTTCAGTTCCTTGAATGCTTTTTCCAGACGAGCGATCATCGAAGTCTGACCGGCACGCAGCCATACGCGCGGATCGTAGTATTTCTTGTTCGGCTGATCTTCGCCTTTCGGGTTGCCCAGCTGACCCTGCAGGTAAGCTTCGTTTTCTTTGTAGTAGTTCAGAACACCTTCCCAGGTTGCCCATTGGGTATCGGTATCGATGTTCATTTTCACTACGCCGTAGCTTACGGAGTCTTTGATTTCCTGAGCAGTAGAACCGGAACCACCGTGGAATACGAAGTTCAGGCTGTTGTGCGGCAGGTTGTGTTTCTTAGAAACATATTCCTGAGAATCACGCAGGATGGTCGGAGTCAGAACCACGTTACCCGGCTTGTAAACACCGTGTACGTTACCGAAGGACGCTGCGATGGTGAAACGCGGGCTGATTTTGCTCAGCTCGGTGTATGCGTAATCAACGTCTTCCGGCTGGGTGTACAGTGCAGAAGCGTCCATGTGGCTGTTGTCCACGCCGTCTTCTTCACCACCGGTGCAACCCAGTTCGATTTCCAGAGTCATGCCGATTTTGGACATGCGCTCAAGGTATTTAGAGCAGATTTCGATGTTCTCTTGCAGAGATTCTTCAGACAGGTCGATCATGTGAGAAGAGAACAGCGGCTTGCCGGTAGCAGCGAAGTGTTTTTCACCCGCGTCCAGCAGACCGTCGATCCACGGCAGCAGTTTCTTCGCGCAGTGGTCAGTGTGCAGGATAACCGGAACACCATAATGTTCAGCCATCTGGTGAACGTGATGCGCACCAGAGATCGCGCCCAGGATAGCAGCACCCTGCGGAACGTCAGATTTCACGCCTTTACCAGCGATAAAGGAAGCACCACCGTTGGAGAACTGAACGATAACCGGCGCTTTAACTTTAGCAGCGGTTTCCAGTACGGCGTTGATGGAGTCAGTACCGACGCAGTTTACTGCTGGCAGTGCGAAGTTGTTTTCTTTTGCTACCTGGAAAACTTTCTGTACGTCATCACCAGTGATTACGCCAGGTTTTACGAAATCAAAAATCTTAGACATGTCTCTTGTCCTGTATCGTCGGGCCTTATACTCATCATACTTCAAGTTGTATGTGCTGCGTCTGCGTTCGCTCACCCCAGTCACTTACTTATGTAAGCTCCTGGGGATTCACTCTCTTGTCGCCTTCCTGCAACTCGAATTATTTAGAGTATGAAAAAATGCGTGCTCTAAAAGCGCGCTGAAACAAGGGCAGGTTTCCCTGCCCTGTGATTTTTTACTTCTTAGCGCGCTCTTCGAGCATCGCTACTGCAGGCAGTACTTTACCTTCCACGAATTCGAGGAATGCGCCGCCGCCAGTGGAGATGTAGGAGATTTTGTCAGCAATGCCGAACAGGTCGATTGCTGCCAGAGTGTCGCCGCCGCCAGCGATGGAGAACGCTTCGCTGTCTGCGATAGCGTTAGCCACGATTTCAGTACCTTTGCGGAAGTTCGGGAATTCGAACACGCCAACCGGACCGTTCCACAGAATGGTTTTCGCATTCTTCAGGATTTCAGCCAGTTCCTGAGCGGAAGCATCACCGATATCCAGGATCTGCTCGTCAGCTTTCACATCGTTAACAGATTTCAGGGTAGCCGGTGCAGTTTCAGAGAACTCGGTTGCTACGCGAACATCAGACGGAACCGGGATGTTGCAGGTGGTCAGCAGACGTTTAGCTTCGTCAACCAGGTCAGCTTCGTACAGGGATTTACCCACATCGTGGCCTTGTGCCGCGATAAAGGTGTTAGCGATACCACCACCAACAATCAGCTGGTCAGCGATTTTAGACAGGGAGTCCAGAACGGTCAGTTTGGTAGATACTTTAGAACCACCAACGATAGCCACCATCGGGCGAGCAGGTTCTTTCAGTGCTTTACCCAGCGCGTCCAGTTCAGCTGCCAGCAGCGGGCCTGCGCACGCAACGTCAGCGAATTTACCGATACCGTGAGTAGAAGCCTGCGCGCGGTGAGCAGTACCGAATGCGTCCATTACGAACACGTCACACAGTGCAGCGTATTTTTTGGACAGGGTTTCGTCGTCTTTCTTCTCGCCTTTGTTGAAGCGAACGTTTTCCAGAACAACCAGTTCACCTTCAGCAACGTCAACGCCGTCGAGGTAATCTTTAACCAGACGAACCGGGTTAGACAGTTTGTCTTTCAGGTAGTTAACAACCGGCAGCAGAGAGAATTCTTCGTTGTACTCGCCTTCGGTAGGACGACCCAGGTGGGAAGTTACCATCACTTTTGCGCCTTGTTTCAGGGCCAGTTCGATGGTCGGCAGAGAAGCACGGATACGCGCGTCGCTGGTTACTTTCCCGTCTTTTACTGGTACGTTCAGATCCGCACGGATAAATACACGTTTCCCAGCAAGATCCAGATCGGTCATCTTAATTACAGACATGGTGAATCCTCTCGTTGATTCTAAAAGTTTTGCAGACGCTGCTTGCGTCTTACCTGAAAGCAACAGTAGCCATAGCTAACGTCGTGTCGAGCATTCGGTTAGCAAAGCCCCATTCGTTATCGCACCAGACCAACGTTTTGATCAGGTGTGCGCCACTGACCCGGGTTTGGGTGCCATCGACAATGGCACTGTGCGGATCGTGGTTAAAATCTACAGAGACCAACGGCAATTCCGTATAGTCAACTATACCATGAAATGCACCTTGTGCTGATTTTTGCAGCAACAGGTTGACTTCATTGGCTTTTACAGGTTTCTTCACCGTCACGCTTAAATCGATTGCCGTCACATTTATGGTTGGCACACGTACCGCAATCGCTTCAAAGCGATCGTTAAATTGCGGAAAAAATCGTGTGATACCGGCGGCCAGTTTAGTATCGACCGGAATGATCGACTGGCTGGCTGCCCGGGTGCGACGCAGGTCAGGATGGTATGCATCAATAACCTGTTGATCGTGCATGGCGGAGTGAATTGTGGTCACAGTGCCGGACTCAATACCGTACGCATCATCTAACAATTTGATGACGGGAATTATGCAATTCGTGGTACAGGAAGCGTTAGAAACGATGCGGTGTTCCGCACGAAGTTGATCCTGATTGACGCCGTAAACAACGGTCGCGTCGAGATCGTTACTGCCAGGATGTGAAAAGAGCACTTTTTTGGCCCCGGCGGCAATATGCGCTTCGCCATGCTCGCGGGAGCCATATACGCCGGTGCAGTCGAGGACTACATCAACGCCAAGTTCACGCCAGGGGAGCGATTGCAGTGAACGTTCATGCAATACGCGGATGGCGTCATCACCAACAAAAAGTTGATCGCGTTCCTGTCGTACTTCCCATGCAAAACGGCCATGGCTGGTGTCATATTTCAACAAATGCGCCATGCCCGCAGCATCCGCCAGTTCGTTGATTGCCACCACGGTAATTTCCGCCCGGCGTCCGGATTCATACAAAGCACGAACCACATTACGCCCGATGCGACCGAAGCCATTTATCGCTACGCGTACGGTCATAGATCTCCTGCAAGGTTTTCCCTGAGCAAATTTGCCAGACAGAGTAATCCAGCAAATCGTCCGGGGAAACCTTACCTGTCGCAAACTGCGACTGATTGGTTAATTGTCGAACATTTAATCGACTGAAACGCTTCAGCTAGGATAAGCGAAACGTGGAATAAAAGGAATGATTGTCCAGTCAAAGAAAACAAATATCTGACTTACGTCACGTTTTCAGCCCCGCCCCTGTGGAATTTATTCCACTTTGCAGAATCACGAATAAGCGTAGCAAAATCTTTTCGTTGTGCCGTCACAAACCCTGACTTATATCAGAATATGACTGATGCAGCGTCGATATTATCCGCAATACGTCCGAGTTTCGGAGTACTCCAATGATGACATTGCCCTACCCATATTCTTCCTCCGCACGCTTTTACGCACTGCGCCTCCTCCCCGGGCAGGAAGTTTTTTCCCAGCTACACGCTTTTGCACAGCAGCAGCAACTTCATGCCGCCTGGATTGCAGGTTGTACCGGCAGTCTGACTGACGTCGCCTTACGCTATGCCGGGCAAGAAAACACGGCCCTACTAAGCGGTAAGTTCGAAGTCATCGCATTGAACGGCACGCTGGAACGGAGTGGTGAACATCTTCATCTCTGCGTTTCCGATCCACACGGCACGATGCTTGGCGGTCATATGATGCCCGGCTGTACCGTGCGGACCACGCTTGAACTGGTGATCGGCTGCCTTGAGGAACTGGCGTTTAGCCGCCAGCCTTGCGCGCTTTCTGGTTACGACGAGTTGCATATTTCCCCCGTTAAATAACTACTTTCAGAGAGGTTTTCTTATGGCGCGTCGCCACTTTTCCAGTCAGGCACTGGTGTTGATCGTTATCTCTATCGCCATCAATATGATCGGCGGGCAACTGGCCAGCATGGTCAAATTACCTATATTTCTCGACTCCATCGGCACACTTATTAGTGCGGTACTGCTTGGTCCGGTGATCGGGATGCTGACCGGCTTACTGACCAATTTACTCTGGGGATTGCTGACCGACCCGATCGCCGCCGCATTTGCGCCCGTCGCGATGGTCATCGGCCTGGTCGCCGGTTGGCTGGCGCGAGCGGGTTGGTTTCGCACCCTGCCGAAAGTCGTTGTCAGCGGCGTGATTATTACGCTTGCGGTCACAGTCGTTGCTGTACCGTTACGTACTGCTCTGTTCGGCGGTGTCACCGGTAGCGGAGCCGATTTGTTCGTTGCCTGGATGCACTCTATGGGGCAAAACCTGGTGGAGTCGGTGGCGATTACGGTGATAGGCGCAAACCTGGTCGATAAAATTCTTACAGCGGTGATTGTCTGGCTTTTACTGCGCCAGCTGCCGATTCGCACCACGCGTCATTTTCCGGCAATGGCTGCCGTGCGCTAAATGCATCCGTTTACCTCATTAACGCTGTGGGCGCTGGCAGCCTGCACCACGCTTATCCTGCCCACACAGACAATACTGCCAGTCTATAGCGCGGCGACCTTTTTCTGCCTTATTGCGCTAAAGGCCACGCGGCGGCGAGCAAAATATGTCGTCTGGCTGATGTTCTCGCTGGGGGCTGGACTGTGGCTGGTACACGGTGGCTGGCTGACAGAATGGATAAGCGGAACACCGCGCAATCCAGAACGTTGAGCATTTGCTATTACGCTCTGGCTGCGCATTCTGGCGATTGTTTCCACTTCGCAGTTGTGGATGCAGTACGTCCCCGTGCAATGTTTTATCCGCGCTTTGTTTGCTTCTCGCCTGCCGCCGGGCGTCGCTTATCTGTTTGCCGGACCGCTGCTGGTCGTTGAGCAGTTAAAACGGCAATTAGCGATTATTCATGAAGCACAGCGTGCGCGTGGCGTGCCGCTGGATGAAAGCTGGTATCAACGCTTATGTGCGATGCCGGCGTTAATCATACCATTAACCCATAATGCGCTTAACGATCTGGCGATCCGTGGTGCGGCGCTGGATATGCGGGCATTTCGCTTACATAACCGGCGCACTACGCTATGGGCACCACCTGACAGTAAATTACAAAAAGTGGCTCGTTACACCATGATATTGCTGATGCTGGCAGAACCCGGAGTGTGGCTATGGTTACGTTAGAACAGTTTCGCTATTGCCCGACGCACTCAACGCACTCTCCATTCGGTTATGACTTTCACTATGACAACCCGGGGATGGTCGCCATCTTTGGAGACAACGGCAGCGGCAAAAGCACGCTGGCGCAACTGATGGCGGGTTGGTATCCGGACTTCCTGCCGGGTGACATCGCTGGCACGGGAATGCTCCTCAATACGCCCATTGGGCAACTCTCGCTAAGCGAACAAGCCGCTACCATTCAACTCGTCCAGCAATCTCCCTATTTGCAGCTTTCCGGCTGTACCTTTAGCGTGGAAGAAGAGGTTGCCTTTGGGCCAGAAAATCTGTGTCTTGATGAAGCAAAGGTTATGGCGCGCATTGACGCTGCCCTGACCCTGACCGAGTGCCAGCCGTTGCGTCATCGCCATCCGGCAACACTCTCCGGTGGAGAAACCCAACGCGTGGTTATCGCCTGTGCCATCGCTATGCAACCAAAACTATTAATTCTTGATGAAGCCTTTAGCCGCCTGACATCACAAGCCAGCGAAATTCTGTTGCAGCGTTTGCAGCACTGGGCGATGGAATGCGGTTCGCTGGTTATTCTGTTTGAACGTCATCCCACACCTTTTCTGAACTATTGCCAGCATTCCTGGTGGTTACATGACGGAGTACTCCAGCCATTATGTTAACGTTAAATCAGGTGACTTATCGCTGGCCTGGCGCGGCAACAGATTGTCTTTGCGACATTTCGCTGCAACTTAAACAAGGTGAATGGCTGGCGCTGACCGGCGACAACGGCGCGGGAAAATCGACACTGTTACGCATCATGGCGGGTCTTCTTCCCCCATCTTCCGGTACAGTAATATTGCAACAACAGGCATTACATACGCTTAAGAACCGCCAGCGCGCGGCAAAAATTGGCGTACTGTTTCAGGAAGCGGAAAACCAGTTGTTTCATAGCACCGTCGCCGAAGAGGTCGCCTTTGGTCTGAAATTACAAAAATTCTCACCCGCAGACATCGCAAAACGCACCGAATACGCCCTGCAATGTTGTCAGTTAGCAGACGTTGCCAGCGCGCATCCGTTAGACCTGCATAGCGCACAGCGACGGATGGTCGCCGTCGCCAGTCTGGAAGCTCTCGCCCCGTCACTGTTGTTGCTGGATGAACCCAGTCGGGATTTTGACGAAAACTGGCTGGGCGTGTTTGAGTGCTGGCTGGAAAAATGCCGCCAACGAGGCGCGAGTGTCGTGGCAATCAGTCATGACGCCGCATTTACCCGGCGTCATTTTTCCCGTGTTATCCGTCTGGAAGACGGCACTGTGAAAGAGGTCAATCTGCCAGACGATATTCGCCGCTATCCGTCATCATTAAGGTCAAATTTGCGGGCAGACTCTGTTCAAGCACCCGGCGAACATTTGGGCCGTCGGTACGTTCATAAAAGGCTTCAGCGTCTGCCAGCGATAACCCTCCCGCCAGCTTGCGCCCCACCAGCCGTTCCCGTAACGCAGCTGCGGGCGCGTTGATAAAGATCGAGAAATCACAAAATTGCGCAAGTATGCGCCATTTCTCGTCATCCAATAACAGCCAATTTCCTTCTACGATAATGATCGGTGCAGTAACGTGTAATGCATCTTCTATGGGATCATGCTTTTGTCGATCGTACTGCGGCCACGTACAATCCCCTTCCACTGCCCGGCGCAGATTTTCCGCCAGTTTCGCCACGTCGAACGTCTGCGGTGCGCCTTTATAAGAGCGAAGCTGATGCTCATCCAGCCAGATGTTGTAATGGTGAAAACCATCCATCGGGAGCGTCTGAATAGTGGGTAGTTCCGGGTCTTGTTGCGCGAGATATTCCCAGAAGGTGGTTAGGGTAGATTTACCCGTCCCCGGCGGAGCGCAAAGAAATACCACCGCACGCCGCTGTGGATTTACCGTCTGTAAGGCCGCCAACATGCGCAGCAACGGTTTATGTACATTTTTTATCTCATCATCATGGTACTGCGCCTGTACCTTCAGCCCATTCACCGTTAATTCAATTTTCACGGCGTTAATTCCTTTAAGGTGGTCGTTACTGCCAGCGTCAGCGCCGTTTTGACCATCCTGCTAAAACGCACCTCTGACCAGACGGCGAAATCGGCGAACTTCATCGCTTTCAACGCGTCATAGAGCGTCGCATTGCGGGTTATGCTATTGACGTTGCTGATAAAATCCCAGGTCATGTCATCGGCAAATCCGGGCGTTTCATCCTGTTCGTTCAGGTAATGCCAGAACTGGGAAAAATGCGTGATATCGGCGTACAGCCATTTATCCATTTTCCCCAGCGCATAAATCAAACGCAGCGCAACATCAATATCGTCAAGCGGGCCGCTTTGGGCGAGTAACGGTTTCACTGCATATTCGACGATCTCTTCATCGTTATCGACAAATAGCGACGGCAGAAACTGGCGTATTCCCTGGAGCAAAATAGAATGCGCAGTTTTCATAAATGAATATAAATTGTCCTGTGCGTCCAGTTGCTCAAGCACATCATCTTCTGTCAGCGTCGCCATTCGTCTTCCGATAGATCACCATCAATGCAGGGAATCAATTATATTACACGTTTGGTCCGCGCCGCCGATCAGTAATGTCTGCGTCCGCACTCCATTCGCCGTCTGTTGTATACCGTTCACCAGCTCTCCACCCGTGACGCCTGTGGCGCTAAAGAGGATATCTTTCCCCCTCGCCGATAACCACTCGTCCACGAAAAGCGACGTCGTTTAATGCCTGGCGCATCGCAGTGACCGCCAGGCCATCAATTTTATTTTTATCGCCACATCCGGTTTGCGGCCAGGCAGCCAACGCTGCCTGTTCCGTAACGCGAAATAATGGCCACGCCAGGGACATCATTGCGCGGCCTCCCCGATATCAACGCCAAATTGCGCCAGCAGATATTTCTCGGCCTGTTCATTCCAGATGCCGTGCGTTTCCTCAACCAGCCGCGCCAGCTCTTTAAACAGCGGATCGGTTTTGCCTTTTTCGGCAAAATCGGCAATGGCAGTGAGCGGCATGGTGACACCGTTATAAATGAGTTTTTTACCGCCGGGGATATCCGGCAGATTGAGCACGGTTTCTGGCACCGCATCCAGCCCACCAATATGGGTCACCATAAACGACGGTTGCAACTGCCCCGTGGCGCTAAGGGCAATCGCCTCTTTCATGTCGTCCGTTGAACCGCCGGATGTACCGACGACGTGCGTGCTGTTGTAATGGACGTTGTAGAAGTTAAACGGCACTTTGAAGTTTTTATCCGTCGGGCCGGCAAAGAAGTTCAGGCAGCCGTCTTCTGCCAGCAACTCATCAGCCATCTCAACGACCGAAGGCACCGCCGCATAGACAAACACGTCATCGAATCCGGCATCTCCTGTCAGCGTCCGCAGCGTCTGGACTGGATCGCTCATCCCTTTGGTATTCACATACACCAGCTCAATGCCTTTACTGGCCGCCAGTTCTACCGGCAGCAACTTCTGCACCTGTGCCAGGCGTTTTTCGTCGATATCAACCACCACTACCCGCGACGGTTGTATGCCGCCGTTAATGGCGTAATCGATAGCGCCAATTCCCATCGGGCCAGCACACGCCAGCAGCGCAATATTGCCGCCAGGTTTGACGCCCATGCGATGCTCATAAACATATTGCGTGGTGTGATAATTGGCATGATAAGCGCCAATAATGCAGCACATAGGCTCTGCCAGCGACGCAGCAGCAAAATAAGAGCCGTGATACGGTAATACACAGCCCAGGTTAATGGCGATTTCGGGAATAATCATATAGGTGGCATTACCGCCGAAATATTCGTAGCTGTATCCGGCTGAATATCCACTGGGTAATCCCATTGCTGGTTGCAATACAAAACGCTGGCCTTTTTTATATTTGCCAGTGAGATTTTTACCCACTTCGACAATAACCCCGGCACATTCATGCCCGGTAATGACCGGATGATTTTCTAAATCGTCGGGTACGCGTTTATGTTCACTACCGAGTAACGCCGCTTTCCAGGTCGATAAACAGACGCTGTCAGAAATTACACTCACTAACAGTTCATTATCGGTAATTTCGGGCAGTTTAAATTCGCGCAGACGGACGTCCCGCTTGCCATAAATAGCAGCAACTTTGGTTTTCATTTTTATCTCTGTAATCAGTGTTTATGTTCGGCGGTTAATTGATTAAATAAGGTGTCGAGCTTTGGATCACCAATATAGTTATTAATCAATATCAGCGGTTTATCCGTCACACGTTTCACGCGTCCTTCCAGACTGGCGTGTGTGACCACAATATCGGCATCCGCAGGCACGTTTTCTATCGCGTAATGTTTTACTTCTATTGCCAGCCCCGCTTTTTCCAGGCGCTTACGGAAGGTGGTTGCGCCCATCGCGCTGGAGCCCATCCCCGCATCGCAAACAAAGGCAATACGCTTAACCCGGCATAACGAGAATGCACCTTCTTGTTTCATCGCTTTAACCGCATTGGCTGACTGAGCAAACTCATCTTCGCTCTCCGTTTCCACCGTTTTTTCCATCTTCAGTATCAGGGAAGTGATGGCAAAGGACACCAGAGTACCGAGCGTAACACCGGCGATTGTCGCCAGGAACGAACCTTTCGGCGTCAGTGCCAGGTAGGCAAAGATAGACCCCGGACTTGGGCCTGCCACCAGACCACCGTCCAGCAAATTAAACATCCAGGTTCCAGACATACCGCCCGCAATCATGGCGATAATGGTCAGCGGCTTCATCAACACATACGGGAAATATAGTTCGTGGATGCCGCCAAGAAAGTGAATAATCATCGCCCCGGGCGCAGAACGTTTACTCATCCCTTTACCAAACAAGGTAAACGCCAGCAGCAACCCCAACCCTGGCCCCGGATTCGACGCCACCATAAAGAAGATGGATTTGCCGTTAACCGAAGCCTGTTGCATCCCCAACGGGTAATAGACGCCCTGATCTATCGCGTTATTGAGGAAAAGCACTTTCGCGGGTTCATTGATAACAGACAGCAGAGGCAGATATCCCGCATGTACCAGCGCCTCAATACACTCTTTGACGAAAGTATTGGCAATTAACACCGCTGGACCGATAACTTCAAAACCTAGCAGGCAGAGAGCCATCCCGGCGATACCTAATGAGAAGTTATTGATAACCATCTCAAAACCAGCGGGGATGCGTTTTTCCAGTGCCTTATCGATATATTTAATCATCAGGCCGCCAAGCGGTCCCATAATCATCGAACCCAGGAACATGGGGATTTCAGCACCCACAATTACGCCAATCGTCCCTATTCCCCCCATCACCGCACCGCGTTTACCGCCGACCAGGTGACCACCGGTAGAACCAATCATCACCGGTAATAAATAGGTAATCATTGGACCGACAATTTTGGCGAAATGTTCGTTAGGCAGCCAGCCGGTAGGAATAAATAATGCAGTAATAAAACCCCAGGCAATAAAAGCACCGATATTGGGAATGACCATAGCGGTCAAAAAGCCCCCAAAAGCCTGAACCTTTGCACGAGCAGACTTGTTTTCCATAATATTATCCTGTAGAGGAGAGAGTTATTATTCGCGGCTGATAATGTCCGCTAATTGTTTTTCTGATGATGCTGTTAAGAGTTGTTCAAGTATTTCTTCTTCGCACAGTAATTCACTTAACGCCTGAATAGCGCCAATGTGCGAATCGGCATCGGCAGCAGAAAGCCCGATGAGTAATTTAATCGGTTCGTCATTCCCAGGGAAATAAACACCTTGTTTAAGTAACGTCAAAGACATTCCGGTTTTGAGCGCCCCACATTCTGGTCGCGCATGAGGCATTGCTACGCCTGCTGCGAGAATATAATAAGATCCGTTGTTAATGGTGGAATCTTTAATAGCCTGAATGTAATTCTCGTTGATATAATTTTTTTGTTAATAATGATGCCATCGAAAAATCAATAGCCTCCTGCCAGTCTTTAGCTGCATGTATCACTGAGATTGATGATTCTGGAAAATAATCAATAAGCCGCATAAATTATCCCTATTTTTAGAGTACCGACTGTCGGTGAAAATAAAATACGCGCGCAAAAAATTGAAAGCAATTGGGCTAAAAAGGCGAACCACCAGAAGAGGAGAAATAAACAAACCATAAATAACAATAAGTTGCGATTAATAATTATAAAGTCAACTTTCTGTTTGTGAGTTGGATTGCAAATAAGACAAATTTATGATTGTTGTGTTTGTGATTATGCTCACCATTTATAACTTGAAAGTCCGAAAACAGATAAAATTAAATCTTACAGCCCCTTCTTTATAGATTCTTAATTGTTCGAGGTTGACTGTTATCCTCACATCAGGGGGGCATATTCCTTGCTTTGCTCAATTTCTGACGCTTATGAGAAGTCGATTGAAGATCGAATGAAAGCGGAGACTATTGCGTAAGAAGTGCGGCTGAAGCCGAAACTATTCGCCTGCGGGGTGAAGCTCTGCGGGACAATCCCGGTCTTGTGCCCTTACCACTGCTGAGCGTTGGGATGGCAAATTACCCGATACCATGAACCCCGGCAGTACCGTTCCGTTTATCTCGACCAAGTAAAAAGAGCCGCGTTTGCGGCTCTTGAGACTGATGGCAAAGGCTAAACTGCCTGATGCGCTACGCTTATCAGGCCTACACAGTCCCTGCAATTTATTGAATTTGCATGATTTTGTAGGCCGAATAAGGCGTTCACGCCGCATCCGGTAGGAACAACACGCACTTTGCCAACAATATGAAGGGCTGCTTTCGCGACCCTTCTCACAAAGCATCTTACCGATTACAGCAGTTCTTTTGCTTTCGCTACCACGTTTTCAACGGTGAAGCCGAACTCTTCAAACAGTTGCTCTGCCGGTGCAGATTCACCGAAGGTGGTCATGCCGACGATAGCACCGTTCAGACCAACATACTTGTACCAGTAGTCAGCAATACCCGCTTCTACTGCAACGCGTGCAGTAACCGCTTTCGGCAGTACAGACTCACGGTAAGCAGCGTCCTGCTTGTCGAATGCGTCGGTAGACGGCATGGAAACCACGCGCGCTTTCACGCCTTCGGCAGTCAGTTTTTCGTAAGCGGCAACAGCCAGCTCAACTTCAGAACCAGTAGCAATAAAGATCAGTTCCGGCTGACCGGCACAGTCTTTCAGCACATAACCACCGCGCGCGATGTTTGCCAGCTGCTCTTCAGTACGTTCCTGCTGCGCCAGGTTCTGACGGGAGAGGATCAGGGCGGTCGGGCCGTCCTGACGCTCAACGCCGTATTTCCACGCTACAGCGGATTCAACCTGGTCACACGGACGCCATGTAGACATGTTCGGGGTCACGCGCAGAGAAGCAACCTGCTCAACCGGCTGGTGAGTTGGGCCATCTTCGCCCAGACCGATGGAGTCGTGGGTGTAAACCATCACCTGACGCTGTTTCATCAGCGCAGCCATACGTACCGCATTACGTGCGTATTCTACGAACATCAGGAAGGTGGAGGTGTACGGCAGGAAGCCGCCATGCAGGGAGATACCGTTAGCAATCGCGGTCATACCGAACTCGCGAACACCGTAGTGGATGTAGTTACCGGCAGCATCTTCGTTGATTGCTTTAGAACCAGACCACAGGGTCAGGTTAGACGGAGCCAGGTCAGCGGAGCCGCCGAGGAATTCCGGCAACAGCGGACCGAACGCTTCGATGGCATTCTGAGACGCTTTACGGCTGGCGATTTTCGCCGGATTAGCCTGCAACTTCGCGATAAACTCTTTCGCTTTCGCGTCGAAGTCAGACGGCATTTCGCCTTTCATACGACGGGTAAATTCAGCGGCTTCCTGCGGATAAGCTTTCGCATAAGCAGCGAATTTCTCGTTCCATGCGGATTCTTTCGCCTGGCCTGCTTCTTTCGCATCCCACTGAGCATAGATTTCAGACGGGATTTCGAACGGTGCATATTTCCAGCCCAGCTGTTCGCGGGTCAACGCGATTTCAGCGTCGCCCAGCGGCGCACCATGGGAATCGTGCGTACCAGCTTTGTTCGGCGAACCGAAACCGATGATGGTTTTACACATCAGCAGGGACGGTTTGTCAGTCACTGCGCGCGCTTCTTCTACTGCGCGTTTGATAGATGCCGCGTCATGACCGTCGATATCACGAATAACGTGCCAGCCGTAGGCTTCGAAACGCATTGCGGTATCGTCGGTGAACCAACCTTCAACGTGACCATCGATAGAAATCCCGTTGTCATCGTAGAACGCAATCAGTTTGCCCAGCTTCAGCGTGCCCGCCAGAGAGCAAACTTCGTGGGAAATGCCTTCCATCATGCAGCCATCGCCCATGAAGGCGTAGGTGTAGTGGTCGACAATGTCGTGACCCGGACGGTTAAACTGCGCCGCCAGCGTTTTTTCTGCAATCGCCATACCGACTGCGTTCGCAATACCCTGCCCCAGCGGACCAGTTGTGGTTTCTACACCTGCGGTGTAGCCCACTTCCGGGTGGCCCGGAGTTTTGGAGTGCAGCTGACGGAAGTTTTTCAGTTCTTCCATCGGCAGATCGTAACCAGTGAGGTGCAGCAGGCTGTAAATCAGCATGGAGCCGTGGCCGTTGGACAGCACAAAGCGGTCACGGTCAGCCCAGGACGGATTCTGCGGGTTGTGTTTCAGGAAATCACGCCACAGGACTTCGGCAATGTCAGCCATACCCATCGGGGCGCCCGGGTGACCGGATTTGGCTTTCTGTACTGCGTCCATGCTCAGCGCACGAATAGCATTGGCAAGCTCTTTACGTGAGGACATTTTGACTCCAGATCGGATGATGAAGGGCACGCCCTTAACGACTTGACGACAGCGCGTTTTGGGCTACGCCGGAAAATTTGCCAACAATTTACCGCAAGCCGCGCGTCATGTACATGGAACATCCTTTTGCCGCTTCAGAAATCTCTGGATCATGCTCGCATGTTGCGCAATCTGCTCGCCCGTCCGCTGCGCTTTTCCTTATACTGAGACTGAGCGTCGATTCACCTGCAAACGGCGCATTTTTAGAATAATCCTGACCTTGTGCGGAAGAGAAAACATGAAAATTCGCGCCTTATTGGTAGCAATGAGCGTGGCAACGGTACTGACCGGTTGCCAGAATATGGACTCCAGTGGACTGCTCTCATCAGGAGCGGAAGCTTTTCAGGCTTACAGTTTGAGTGACGCCCAGGTGAAAGCCCTGAGCGATCAGGCATGTCAGGAGATGGACAGCAAGGCGACGATTGCGCCAGCCAATAGTGAATATGCTAAGCGTCTGACCACCATAGCCAACGCGCTAGGCAACAATATCAACGGTCAGCCGGTGAATTACAAAGTGTATATGGCGAAAGATGTAAACGCCTTTGCAATGGCCAACGGCTGTATCCGCGTCTATAGCGGGCTGATGGATATGATGACGGATAACGAAGTTGAAGCGGTGATCGGTCACGAAATGGGGCACGTGGCGTTAGGCCATGTGAAGAAAGGGATGCAGGTGGCACTTGGTACAAACGCCGTGCGTGTCGCAGCGGCCTCTGCGGGCGGGATTGTCGGCAGTTTATCGCAATCACAACTTGGTGACCTGGGCGAAAAGCTAGTCAATTCGCAATTCTCTCAACGCCAGGAAGCGGAAGCGGATGATTATTCCTACGATTTGTTGCGCCAACGCGGCATCAGCCCGGCAGGTCTCGCCACCAGCTTTGAAAAACTGGCGAAACTGGAAGAAGGTCGCCAAAGCTCAATGTTTGACGACCATCCGGCATCCGCCGAACGCGCCCAGCATATTCGCGATCGTATGAGCGCGGATGGGATTAAGTAAGGTCCGGTAGTACCGAACGTAGGTCAGATAAGGCGTTCACGCCGCATCTGACACGAATGGCACATTTGTCACCCCGTGCGCATTGCCGGATGCGATGCTGACGCATCTTATCCGGCCTACGGGTGCCGAACGTAGGTCAGATAAGGCGTTCACGCCGCATCCGACATTAATGGCACATTTGTTACACCGTGCGCATTGCCGGATGCGATGCTGACGCATCTTATCCGGCCTACGGGTGCCGAACGTAGGTCGGATAAGGCGTTTACGCCGCATCCGACATTAATGGCACATTTGTTACACCGTGCGCATCTTATCCGGCGCTTACTCGCCCTTTTTCGCCGCCTGAATATACAGCATCTCCAGCGCCAGCGTCGCTGCTGCCAGAGCGGTGATTTCCGACTGATCGTATGCCGGAGCCACTTCCACAACGTCCATCCCAACAATGTTGAGATCTTTCAGGCCGCGTACCAGTTTAATGGCGCGATCGGAGGTCAGGCCGCCAATCACTGGCGTACCGGTTCCTGGCGCGAATGCCGGATCAAGACAGTCGATATCAAAAGTCAGATAAACCGGCATATCACCCACAATCTGTTTCACCTGGGCGATAACATCATCCACGCTGCGATCGTTCACCTGGCAGGCGTCCAGCACGGTAAAGCCGTTGTCTTTATCAAACTCGGTACGAATACCAATCTGCACGGAATGATTCGGGTCGATCAGCCCTTCTTTCGGCGCAGTATAGAACATGGTGCCGTGGTCAAATTCACAACCGTTCGCATAGGTATCGGTGTGGGCGTCAAAGTGTACCAGCGCCATTTTGCCGAAATGTTTTGCATGGGCGCGCAGCAGCGGCAGCGTAACAAAGTGGTCACCACCGAAGGAGAGCATACGCTTACCGGCAGCCAGCAGTTTCTCTGCGTGCGCCTGCAATTTCTCGCTCATCTCACGAGCATCGCCGAAGGCATATACCAGATCGCCGCAGTCCACGACGTTCAGGCGCTCGCGCATGTCGAAATTCCACGGGAAACGGTTGTGTTCCCAGGCCAGGTTAGTTGATACCTGACGGATAGCCGCCGGACCGTGACGACCACCCGCACGACCAGAAGTGGCCATATCGAACGGTACGCCGGTAATCACCCAGTCAGCATCGCTGTCATACGGCTGGAAGTTCATCGGCAGGCGTAAAAAACCAAAGGCGTTGGAAACCAGTGAGTTATCGTATTGATGCCCTAAGGTGCTCATGGATGGACTCCTATTACAAAGTCGATATAAAAAAACCCTTCCGCGTCGTTAGGCCCGACGAGGAAGGGTTGGATTTGCGAAACACAAGTTTGCGCTAATTATCGCCTTAAATGGGCGAGGCATCAAGCGAGGTTGCTATTTACGACACGGTGGCGGCGCATAGCCATTGTTGTCTGCCGGAAAGGCTTGTCCAGAGCACGGCGGCAGCGCGTTTTTCTCCGAGCCTTGCAATTCAAAGGCGGCAAAGCCGATCACCCCGGTATTACGCACATCGCCTTGCGCCGAATTGGCGGCGTAGGAATCTGCAACATTGGCGAACTGAAAAGCCGCTTCGGTATGTTTATCTTTGCGGAATCCTTTAATCGCTAACGAATCACCAGCGTTCACAATATAGCCATTGTTATTCAACGAACCTTGTTTACCATTCAGAACATCCAGGCCATCAACCGTAGCAACGATCTCGTAATTGGTGTTCCGGCTGTAGTTACGGACATATAATTGATAATTCATCCCCACTCTGGCATGAACAATATATCGCGGTTCATTATTTGATGAATCATAAACTCGCGTAATAGGTAGAGAATTAAAATTAGCATCACGAATAGCATATTCCAGTTCGTTAATACGAATACTATAAACACGGTCGTAGCCGGAAGGAATATTTGTCGAATAATTAATAACGATCATCTCTGCCGGATCGCGCCAGGCGCGTTCAGCAGATACGCCCTGAACCGTTGAGTGCACATCTCCACCCCAGGCGGTGCCGACATTGCCCGATGCACTGCTATTATACTGCGCATTACTTGAGCAACCAGCCAACAACACGATTAATGCCACCAACGCGCTACGTACTTTCCATTTTTTCATAACCGTTCCCTCTATTTAATTAATACAGCGATTGTAGGGGGATTATTTAATAAGAAAAGCAGCCAAATTATTTTTAAGAATATATAAAAAAATGGGTCGATTTAATCATTTAAATCGACCCACCAGCGGAATAATCTTAATTATTCATCTTCAAGATAGGTATATCCGTACAACCCTGCCTCGAACTCTTCCAGGAACTGTTGTTGCAGCTCAGCATCCAGATCGGTTTTCTTCACTTGATCACGGAACTGGGTTAACAGCGTTTTCGGATCGAGCTGTACATATTGCAACATGTCCGCAACGGTATCGCCTTCATCAGACAGCTCCACTTCTACGCTGCCGTCAGGGAAGACGAACACATCAACCGCTTCGGTATCACCGAACAGGTTGTGCATGTTGCCGAGGATCTCCTGATAGGCACCGACCATAAAGAAACCGAGCATCGGCGGATTCTCTGGATCGTACTCCGGCATTGGCATTGTCGTGGCAATACCGTCACCATCAATATAGTGGTCGATAGCACCGTCAGAGTCACAGGTGATATCCAGCAGCACAGCGCGACGTTCCGGCACTTGATCCAACCCTTCAAGCGGCAGAACCGGGAACAACTGGTCGATCCCCCAGGCATCCGGCATTGACTGGAACAGCGAGAAGTTGACGTACATTTTGTCCGCCATACGTTCCTGCAGCTCGTCGATAATCGGACGATGAGCGCGATTTTGCGGATCCAGTTGCTTCTGCACTTCATGGCACATGCTCAAATAAAGCTGCTCAGCCCATGCGCGTTCTTGCAGGCTAAAGGTGCCGGAAGAGTAGCCGATATGAATATCGTGCAGATCCATCTGGCTGTCGTGCAGCCACTCGCGCAGAGAACGGCGAGTCCCCGGTTCGTGCATTTCCTGCCAGGTTTCCCACATGCTTTGCAGTGCGCGCGGCGCATCTTCTGCGGGCGCGGTCGGCACCGTGTATTCGTTACGTTCCACGCCGATGATATTAGACACCAGCACGGTATGGTGCGCAGTCACCGCACGACCCGATTCGGTGATCACCGTCGGATGCGGCAGGCCATTTTCTTCACAGGCATCGCCAATCGCCCAGATGATGTTGTTGGCGTATTCATTGAGGCCATAGTTCACCGAACAATCGGACTGTGAACGAGTGCCTTCATAATCCACGCCCAGGCCACCGCCGACGTCAAAGCACTGAATATTGACGCCGAGCTTGTGTAGCTCAACATAGAAGCGTGCAGATTCCCGAACGCCGGTAGCGATATCGCGAATATTCGCCATCTGCGAACCGAGATGGAAGTGCAGCAGTTGCAGGCTGTCGAGACGTCCGGCTTCACGTAGCGTTTCAACCAGTTGCAGTACCTGGGTTGCCGCCAGACCGAACTTCGATTTTTCCCCGCCAGAAGACTGCCATTTGCCAGAACCTTGTGAGGCCAGACGCGCGCGCACACCCAGACGCGGAACAACGTTCAGGCGTTCAGCTTCATCCAGCACAATGGCGATTTCTGACATTTTCTCAATAACCAGATAGACCTTATGGCCCATTTTCTCGCCAATCAGCGCCAGGCGGATATATTCGCGGTCTTTATAACCGTTACAGACGATAACGCTACGGGTCATGCCTGCATGAGCCAGCACCGCCATCAACTCGGCTTTTGAACCTGCTTCCAGTCCCAACGGCTCACCTGAATGAATCAGGGATTCAATCACGCGACGATGCTGGTTAACTTTAATCGGATAAACGAGGAAGTAGTCACCGTTATAACCGTAGGATTCCCGCGCACGTTTAAACGCAGCATTAATGGAACGCAAACGGTGCTGGAGGATCTGCGGGAAGCAGAACAGTGCTGGCAGGCGCTGCCCTTGCGCTTCGCGGGTTTTCACCAACTGCGCGAGATCGACGCGAGCTTCCGGGACGTCCGGGTCCGGGCACACGCTGATGTGACCCAGCTCGTTAACGTCATAGTAGTTATTGCCCCACCAGGCAATATTGTAAGTACGCAGCATCTTGCTGGCTTCCTGGGAGCTCATTGCAACCTCCTGCATGGAGCGTAGTACACCGTGTTCGCCCGCTGACGAAGGCAAACTCATAGACATGTCGTCAGACATAGCGAACCTCAAATTATTTTATTAAGTGTAAAACAGTTAACCACTATCGCAGCCTGAAACTGCGATAACAACCCATAAGCACACGGATTTTCCAGCAGCGTATGCTGACGCTCCGACTGCGCAACCGGTTTCTTTTTCATAACATTATTAAACACATAACCGAACGTAAGTGTGACAGTTCGGCGAAACCACGAGAAAACTCTTGTTTTTTTACAAGAGCGCCCTTGTTCAGTCTTCAGTAACTGTTGCCAGCTCTTGAATCCTGAGAAGCGCCGAGATGGGTATAACATCGGCAGGTATGCAATGCAGAGATGCAGAATGCGGGGAACGAATCTACACCAGAACGGTGCGACAGATTAAGCAGCAGACAACGATTCATTATTTCGTATCACCTCCACGGCCGCCTGCGAAGACGAACCAACAAGCTAAAACACTGATTTCAACCCGGCTGGAAGTGGCAACACGAAAGAAACGTCGTGTGCTTTTTATTTAAGCCGCGCGCCGCGTTTTATACCCCACAATGGCAGAAAATTGCAAAAGATAAATACGCAGAATGCCAGCATTGTCAGGAAAAATTTCCAGCTACGTTTTTAGCAGAATGAGACACGATTCAAAAAAAAGTGGAAATTGGGTGAAGAAGTGACCTAAAATAGCCGTCCAGATGTTAATCCATCCATACTGATTAACACTCAGACTGCCAGTGTTTTTAATCTGCAGAGTCGTGGTAGGATCCGCTACCACAGAAAATCCACACAACAGTTTGAGCTAACTAAATTCTCTTTTGGTGATATTAAATATGGCAAAACACCTTTTTACGTCCGAGTCCGTCTCTGAAGGGCATCCTGACAAAATTGCTGACCAAATCTCTGATGCTGTTTTAGACGCGATCCTCGAACAGGATCCGAAAGCACGCGTTGCTTGCGAAACCTACGTAAAAACCGGCATGGTCTTAGTTGGCGGTGAAATCACCACCAGCGCCTGGGTAGACATCGAAGAGATCACCCGTAACACCGTTCGCGAAATTGGCTATGTGCATTCCGACATGGGCTTTGACGCTAACTCCTGTGCGGTTCTGAGCGCCATCGGCAAACAATCTCCTGACATCAACCAGGGCGTTGACCGTGCCGATCCGCTGGAACAGGGCGCGGGTGACCAGGGTCTGATGTTTGGCTACGCGACCAATGAAACCGACGTGCTGATGCCAGCACCAATCACCTATGCACACCGTTTGGTACAGCGTCAGGCTGAAGTGCGTAAAAACGGCACTCTGCCGTGGCTGCGCCCGGACGCGAAAAGCCAGGTGACTTTCCAGTATGACGACGGCAAAATCGTCGGCATCGATGCTGTAGTGCTTTCCACCCAGCATTCTGAAGAGATCGACCAGAAATCCCTGCAAGAAGCGGTGATGGAAGAGATCATCAAGCCGATTCTGCCCGCTGAATGGCTGACTTCCGCAACCAAATTCTTCATCAACCCGACCGGACGTTTTGTTATCGGCGGCCCGATGGGTGACTGCGGTCTGACTGGTCGTAAAATCATCGTTGATACCTACGGCGGCATGGCTCGCCACGGTGGCGGTGCGTTCTCTGGTAAAGATCCATCAAAAGTGGACCGCTCCGCAGCCTACGCGGCACGTTATGTAGCGAAAAACATCGTTGCTGCAGGTCTGGCCGACCGTTGTGAAATTCAGGTTTCCTACGCGATCGGCGTGGCAGAACCGACCTCCATCATGGTCGAAACTTTCGGTACTGAGAAAGTACCTTCTGAACAGCTGACCCTGCTGGTACGCGAGTTCTTCGACCTGCGTCCATACGGCCTGATTCAGATGCTGGATCTGCTGCACCCGATCTACAAAGAAACCGCAGCATACGGTCACTTTGGTCGCGAACATTTCCCATGGGAAAAAACCGACAAAGCGCAACTGCTGCGCGATGCTGCCGGTCTGAAATAATATTTCAACACCAGTTTTCAAAGGCCAGCCTCGCGCTGGCCTTTTCTTTTCTAGAGAAATGCCTGATGCGCTACGCTTATCAGGCCTGCAACCATCGCTACATGTAGACTGGATAAGCCGTTCACGCCGCATCCGGCAAAAAGCCGCCTACACGATAGCAACATTCCGTTGCTGAACACGTTTACCCGCAAATTATCACCACTACTGAAACCGATTACACCCACCACACCAACAAAATATTTATACTATTTTCACTATATTATTCAGTTTTCACAGCTGTTACATTTCTTTTCAGTAAAGTCTTAATTGCAGGTAACTGCGTTTAATCTATGATGATATAACTCAATTATTTTCATGTACTTAAATTATAATCACTATAAATGTCAGTGTAAGCGATTACACTGATGTGATTTGCCTCACATCTTTTTACGTCGTACTCACCTATCTTAATTCACAATAAAAAATAACATATTGGAGGGCATCATGCCTGACGCTAAAAAACAGGGGCGGTCAAACAAGGCAATGACGTTTTTTGTCTGCTTCCTTGCCGCTCTGGCGGGATTACTCTTTGGCCTGGATATCGGTGTAATTGCTGGCGCATTGCCGTTTATTGCAGATGAATTCCAGATAACCTCGCACACGCAAGAATGGGTCGTAAGCTCCATGATGTTTGGTGCGGCAGTCGGTGCGGTAGGCAGTGGCTGGCTCTCTTTTAAACTCGGGCGCAAAAAGAGCCTGATGATCGGCGCAATCCTGTTTGTTGCCGGTTCGCTGTTTTCTGCGGCTGCGCCGAACGTTGAAGTGCTGATTCTTTCCCGCGTTCTGCTGGGGCTGGCGGTGGGTGTTGCCTCTTATACCGCGCCGCTTTACCTCTCTGAAATTGCACCGGAAAAAATTCGCGGCAGTATGATTTCGATGTATCAGCTGATGATTACCATCGGCATCCTCGGTGCTTATCTTTCTGATACCGCCTTCAGCTACACCGGCGCATGGCGCTGGATGCTGGGTGTGATTATCATCCCGGCAATTTTGCTGCTGATTGGTGTCTTCTTCCTGCCAGACAGCCCACGTTGGTTTGCCGCCAAACGCCGTTTTGTTGATGCCGAACGCGTGCTGCTACGCCTGCGTGACACCAGCGCGGAAGCGAAACGTGAACTGGATGAAATCCGTGAAAGTTTGCAGGTTAAACAGAGTGGCTGGGCGCTGTTTAAAGAGAACAGCAACTTCCGCCGCGCGGTGTTCCTTGGCGTACTGTTGCAGGTGATGCAGCAGTTCACCGGGATGAACGTCATCATGTATTACGCGCCGAAAATCTTCGAACTGGCGGGTTATACCAACACCACAGAGCAAATGTGGGGGACAGTGATTGTCGGTCTGACCAACGTACTCGCCACCTTTATCGCTATCGGCCTTGTTGACCGCTGGGGACGTAAACCAACGCTGACGCTGGGTTTCCTCGTCATGGCTGCGGGCATGGGCGTGCTGGGTACAATGATGCATATCGGTATCCACTCTCCGTCGGCACAGTATTTCGCCATCGCCATGCTGCTGATGTTTATTGTCGGTTTTGCGATGAGCGCCGGTCCGCTGATTTGGGTACTGTGCTCCGAAATTCAGCCGCTGAAAGGCCGCGATTTTGGCATCACCTGCTCCACCGCCACCAACTGGATTGCCAACATGATCGTCGGCGCAACGTTCCTGACCATGCTCAACACGCTGGGCAACGCCAACACCTTCTGGGTGTATGCGGCTCTGAACGTGCTGTTTATCCTGCTGACGCTGTGGCTGGTGCCGGAAACCAAACACGTTTCGCTGGAACATATTGAACGTAATCTGATGAAAGGTCGTAAACTGCGCGAAATCGGCGCTCACGATTAATCTCCTCAGGCTTCCTCCCGTCGCGGAGGAAGCCGCCTCTTGCAGTCATCTTTTCTTCGCTTTATCCTCAGCCGCTATGAAAACTTCCCGTCTCCCTATCGCCATCCAACAGGCCGTTATGCGTCGCCTGCGGGAAAAACTCGCCCAGGCCAACCTGAAGCTGGGGCGTAATTACCCGGAGCCAAAAATTTCGTACACCCAGCGTGGTACATCCGCCGGAACAGCATGGCTGGACAGCTATGAAATTCGCCTCAATCCGGTGCTGCTGATGGAAAACAGCGAGGCTTTTATAGAAGAAGTGGTGCCGCACGAACTGGCGCATCTGTTGGTCTGGAAACACTTCGGTCGCGTGGCGCCGCATGGTAAAGAGTGGAAGTGGATGATGGAAAGCGTGCTGGGCGTTCCCGCCCGCCGCACGCATCAGTTTGAGCTACAATCCGTGCGCCGCAACACCTTCCCTTACCGCTGTAAATGCCAGGAGCATCAGCTTACCGTGCGCCGCCATAACCGCGTGGTGCGTGGAGAGGCCGTCTATCGCTGCGTTCACTGCGGTGAACAACTGGTTGCCCAATAACCAGTAGAACTATCAGGAATTTTACTGATCTGGCTGATTGCATACCAAAACAACTTTCGCTACGTTGCTCGCTCGTTTTAACACGGAGTAAGTGATGTACCGTAATTTGTCTGTGGCTGCGGTGGTACTGAGCGCAGCATTTTCCGGCCCTGCATTGGCCGAAGGCATCAATAGTTTTTCCCAGGCGAAAACAGCAGCGGTAAAAGTCTACGCTGATGTGCCGGGAACATTTTACTGCGGATGTAAAATCAACTGGCAGGGTAAAAAAGGCATCGTGGATCTGGAGTCGTGCGGATACCAGGTGCGCAAAAATGAAAACCGCGCCAGCCGCGTAGAGTGGGAACATGTGGTTCCTGCCTGGCAGTTCGGTCACCAGCGTCAGTGCTGGCAAGACGGTGGACGTAAAAACTGCGCCAAAGATCCGGTTTATCGAAAAATGGAAAGCGATATGCATAACCTTCAGCCCGCAATAGGCGAAGTGAACGGCGATCGCGGCAATTTTATGTATAGTCAGTGGAACGGCGGCGAAGGGCAGTACGGGCAGTGTGCCATGAAGGTGGATTTCAAAGAAAAAGTGGCTGAACCACCCGCTCATACGCGAGGCATCATTGCACGAACTTATTTCTACATGCGTGACCAGTACAACCTGACACTCTCACGCCAACAAACGCAGCTTTTTAACGCCTGGAACAAGATGTATCCGGTGACCGACTGGGAGTGCGAGCGCGACGAACGTATTGCGAAGATGCAAGGCAATCATAACCCGTATGTGCAACGCGCTTGCCAGGCGCGAAAGAGCTAACCTACACTAGCGGGATTCTTTTTGTTAACCCCTACCCCACGCGGACAACCGCGTGGGGAGACGACGCGGATTTTTAACCATGCGTATCCCCCGCATTTATCATCCAGAACCACTTATCAGCAACTCTCACATCGCGCTTTGCGAAGATGCCGCCAACCATATCGGACGTGTGCTGCGTATGGGACCTGGACAGGCGTTGCAATTGTTTGACGGCAGCAACCAGGTCTTTGACGCAGAAATTACCAGCGCCAGCAAAAAAAGTGTCGAAGT
Organism: Escherichia sp. MOD1-EC7011; assembly: GCF_002965005.1. Lineage (NCBI taxonomy): Bacteria > Pseudomonadati > Pseudomonadota > Gammaproteobacteria > Enterobacterales > Enterobacteriaceae > Escherichia > Escherichia sp. MOD1-EC7011. Next base: position 22,192 of record NZ_PTRD01000003.1, on the reverse strand, counting down.
AAAAGTGCTGGAAGGTCAGCTCGACGATCGTGAATCCCCGTTGCATATTCATCTCGGTCAGGTGATGTCGCGCGGTGAAAAAATGGAATTTACTATCCAGAAATCGATCGAACTTGGAGTAAGCCTCATTACGCCACTTTTTTCTGAACGCTGCGGCGTTAAACTGGATAGCGAACGTCTGAACAAGAAGCTCCAGCAGTGGCAGAAGATTGCAATTGCTGCCTGTGAGCAGTGTGGTCGTAACCGGGTGCCGGAAATCCGTCCAGCGATGGATCTGGAAGCCTGGTGTGCAGAGCAGGATGAAGGGCTGAAACTGAATCTTCACCCGCGCGCCAGTAACAGCATCAATACGTTGCCGTTACCGGTTGAACGCGTCCGCCTGCTGATTGGCCCGGAAGGCGGTTTATCGGCAGATGAAATTGCCATGACTGCCCGCTATCAATTTACTGATATCCTGTTGGGACCTCGCGTTTTGCGTACAGAGACAACTGCGCTCACCGCCATTACCGCGCTACAAGTACGATTTGGCGATTTGGGCTAACGGAGAAGAATAATGATCAAGCTCGGCATCGTGATGGACCCCATCGCAAACATCAACATCAAGAAAGATTCCAGTTTCGCTATGTTGCTGGAAGCACAACGTCGTGGTTACGAACTTCACTATATGGAGATGGCCGATCTCTATTTGATTAACGGTGAAGCCCGTGCTCATACGCGTACTCTGAGCGTTGAACAAAACTACGATAAATGGTTCGAGTTTACGGGGGAGCAAGATCTGCCACTGGCCGATCTCGACGTGATCCTGATGCGTAAAGATCCGCCGTTTGATACCGAGTTTATCTACGCCACTTACATTCTGGAACGTGCCGAAGAGAAAGGTACGCTGATTGTTAACAAGCCGCAGAGCCTGCGCGACTGTAACGAAAAACTGTTTACCGCCTGGTTCTCTGACTTAACACCGGAAACGCTGGTCACGCGCAATAAAGCACAGTTGAAGGCGTTCTGGGAAAAACACACCGACATTATCCTTAAGCCGCTGGACGGTATGGGCGGTGCGTCTATTTTCCGGGTGAAAGAAGGCGATCCGAACCTCGGCGTGATAGCCGAAACCCTGACTGAACACGGCACGCGCTACTGCATGGCGCAGAATTATCTGCCTGCCATTAAAGATGGCGACAAGCGCGTGCTGGTCGTCGATGGCGAGCCGGTGCCGTACTGTCTGGCACGTATTCCGCAGGGTGGCGAAACCCGTGGCAATCTGGCTGCCGGTGGTCGTGGCGAACCTCGTCCGCTAACTGAAAGTGACTGGAAAATCGCCCGCCAGGTCGGGCCGACGCTGAAAGAAAAAGGGCTGATTTTTGTTGGTCTGGATATTATCGGCGACCGTCTGACTGAAATTAACGTCACCAGCCCAACCTGTATTCGTGAGATTGAAGCAGAGTTTCCGGTCTCGATCACCGGAATGTTAATGGATGCCATAGAAGCACGTTTACAGCAGCAATAACCCAGTTTAACGAGAGGGATCTCGTTGAGACTCTGAGTGACAGCGCCCTTCTTTCCACGCATACTGGGCGCTGTTGCTTTTTTGAACCAGGAAACAGAACCTCTGACAATGAATTTACAGCATCACTTTCTTATTGCCATGCCTGCTCTCCAGGATCCGATTTTCCGTCGTTCCGTGGTCTACATTTGCGAACATAATACCAATGGCGCAATGGGGATTATCATTAATAAGCCACTGGAAAATCTCAAAATTGAAGGGATTCTGGAAAAGCTGAAGATCACACCGGAGCCGCGTGATGAATCAATCCGTCTGGACAAACCGGTTATGCTCGGTGGCCCGCTAGCTGAAGATCGCGGGTTTATTTTGCATACTCCACCATCAAATTTTGCTTCCAGTATTCGCATTTCAGACAACACGGTGATGACCACCTCCCGCGATGTACTTGAAACGCTCGGCACCGATAAACAACCGTCTGACGTATTGGTGGCGTTGGGTTACGCCTCCTGGGATAAAGGCCAGCTGGAACAAGAGATTCTCGACAACGCCTGGCTAACCGCCCCGGCAGATCTGAATATTCTGTTCAAAACGCCGATTGCCGACCGCTGGCGCGATGCGGCAAGACTGATTGGTGTTGATATTCTCACTATGCCTGGTGTGGCGGGGCACGCCTGATGAGCGGAACCTTACTCGCCTTTGATTTCGGCACTAAAAGCATTGGTGTGGCGGTAGGTCAACGTATTACCGGCACCGCTCGCCCTTTGCCTGCAGTTAAAGCTCAGGACGGTACGCCGGACTGGAACATCATCGAACGTTTACTGAAAGAATGGCAGCCGGACGAAATCATCGTCGGTTTGCCGCTGAATATGGACGGCACCGAGCAACCATTGACTGCCAGGGCGCGTAAATTCGCCAACCGTATTCATGGTCGTTTCGGTATTGAAGTAAAGCTACATGACGAGCGTCTTAGCACCGTAGAAGCGCGTTCCGGGCTTTTTGAACAAGGTGGTTACCGGGCACTCAACAAAGGTAAAGTCGACTCTGCCTCTGCGGTTATCATTCTCGAAAGTTATTTCGAGCAGGGTTATTAAGGCGATTTATAAGCCTGGCGAATTGTCATTACCGTCATCTTGCCGGATGCGGCGTAAACGCCTTATCCAGCCTACATGTGGCAACGGCTGTAGGTCTGATAAGACGCGTTAGCGTCGCATCAGACGTTCATTGCCGGATGCTGCGTTTGTATGCCTGATAAGCGTAGCGAATCAGGCATATTTACGAAGCTAATCAACCAATTTCGCCTCACAAACGCCCTTCCTCCACCCGCTGCTGATAACTCTGCTGAAAAGTTAACATCCCCACTTGTTGCCCGGTTTGAATAACGTGTGGTAACTGGTGGGTTTTCCCTTCGCGAATCAAATTCCCCACCGCTGGCGTGTTAATCAATAATTCAAACAGCGCCACGCGCCCTTCCTGCTTATCCACTTCCAGCTTTTGTGACAACACCGCCCGTAAACTCCCCGCCAGTTGATTACGCACGGGATCTTTTTCCTGCGCCGGAAATGAATCCACCAGCCGCTCAACGGCCTGCGCCGCACCGCGCGTATGTAAGGTCGCCAGCACCAGATGCCCGGTTTCTGCCGCCGTCAGCGCCAGACGTATTGTCTCGCTGTCACGCAGCTCTCCGAGCAATATCACATCGGGATCTTCCCGCAATGCGGCACGCAATCCCGATGCGAACGTCATACAGTGCAAACCGATTTCTCGCTGCTGGATCAAACATCGCTGGCTGGCATAGAGATATTCAACAGGATCTTCCAGCGTCAGAATATGCGCATCGACATGTTGATTGAGATAGCCAACCATCGCCGCCAGCGTGGTAGATTTGCCACTCCCCGTCGCTCCCGTCACCAGAATCAGGCCATTCTCGCTCTTAAGCAATTCCGGCAATACCGGTGGTGCGCCAAGCTGTTCGAGCTGTGGACGGTGCGAAGGTAACAACCGTAATGCCAGAGAAATACCTTGCCGTTGGGCGAACGCACTGCCGCGCAACCGCTGGTTTTCCGCCAGCGATACGGCAAAATCAAGCTGACCATTTTCAAGCAATATCGCCCTCTGCTCGTCATCCAGCCACTCCCGCAGTAGCTCTTCCACGTCCGGTGCGTCAAACGGTGCAGCTTCCATTCTGCCGCGAATGCGCCATCGTGCGGGCCAGGCGCTGCACAGGTGTAGATCCGAGACGTTATGCTTTACACTAAGGGCCACAATTTCTTCCATATTCATACTAAGATCCTCGGAAAATGAACGATATTGCGCATAACCTGGCACAGGTCCGGGACAAAATCTCAGCGGCTGCAACGCGTTGCGGCCGTTCTCCAGAAGAAATTACGCTGCTTGCAGTCAGTAAAACAAAACCTGCGAGCGCCATCGCAGAAGCCATCGACGCCGGGCAGCGTCAATTTGGTGAAAACTACGTTCAGGAAGGGGTAGATAAAATTCGCCACTTTCAGGAGCTGGGCGTAACAGGATTAGAATGGCATTTTATTGGCCCGTTGCAGTCTAATAAAAGCCGCCTGGTGGCAGAGCATTTCGACTGGTGTCATACCATCGACCGTTTGCGTATCGCTACCCGCCTGAACGACCAGCGACCGGCAGAACTCCCCCCTCTTAACGTACTGATTCAAATTAATATTAGTGATGAAAACAGTAAGTCCGGGATTCAACTGGCAGAACTGGACGAACTGGCGGCTGCGGTTGCTGAACTACCGCGTCTACGCCTGCGCGGGCTGATGGCTATCCCGGCGCCTGAGTCAGAATATGTAAGGCAGTTTGAAGTTGCACGCCAAATGGCTGTAGCATTTGCCGGACTGAAAACGCGCTACCCGCATGTCGATACGCTCTCTCTGGGGATGTCGGACGATATGGAAGCCGCCATTGCGGCGGGTAGCACAATGGTTCGCATCGGCACAGCCATCTTTGGTGCGCGTGATTACTCTAAAAAATAAGGAATTAAAGGAACGCCATGAATACGTTGACTTTCCTGCTTTCAACGGTCATTGAGCTGTATACCATGGTGCTGTTATTACGCATCTGGATGCAGTGGGCTCATTGTGATTTTTATAACCCTTTCTCACAGTTTGTGGTGAAAGTGACACAGCCAATTATCGGGCCACTGCGCCGCGTTATTCCGGCAATGGGACCCATTGACAGCGCCTCGCTGCTGGTTGCCTATATTCTCAGTTTCATCAAAGCCATTGTGCTGTTTAAAGTGGTGACCTTCCTGCCAATCATCTGGATTGCCGGTTTATTAATTCTGCTGAAAACCATCGGCCTGCTGATTTTCTGGGTACTGCTGGTGATGGCGATTATGAGCTGGGTAAGCCAGGGTCGTAGCCCGATTGAATACGTGCTGATTCAGCTTGCCGATCCGCTGCTGCATCCAATTCGTCGCCTGCTGCCGGCAATGGGTGGGATTGATTTCTCGCCGATGATCCTCGTTCTGCTGCTGTATGTCATCAATATGGGTGTCGCAGAAGTATTACAGGCGACAGGAAACATGCTGCTGCCGGGGCTGTGGATGGCGTTATGAGTGCCGTAACAGTTAACGATGACGGTCTGGTTTTGCGGCTTTATATTCAGCCAAAAGCCAGCCGTGATTCTATTGTCGGTTTACATGGCGACGAGGTAAAAGTCGCCATTACCGCGCCGCCGGTTGACGGTCAGGCCAACAGCCATCTGGTGAAATTTCTCGGTAAGCAATTCCGGGTAGCCAAAAGCCAGGTGGTGATAGAAAAAGGCGAACTTGGCCGCCACAAACAAATTAAAATCATTAATCCGCAACAAATCCCGCCAGAAATCGCGGCGTTAATTAATTAGGTATCCTATGCAAAAAGTTGTCCTCGCAACCGGCAATGCCGGTAAAGTGCGTGAGCTGGCGTCGCTGCTTAGCGACTTCGGTCTTGATATCGTGGCTCAAACGGAGCTTGGCGTTGATTCCGCCGAAGAAACCGGCCTGACCTTTATCGAAAACGCGATTCTGAAAGCGCGCCACGCGGCAAAAGCGACCGGTTTACCGGCGATTGCCGACGACTCCGGTCTGGCGGTAGATGCGCTGGGTGGCGCGCCAGGGATTTACTCCGCGCGTTATTCCGGTGAAGACGCGACCGATCAAAAGAATCTGCAAAAACTGCTGGAAACACTGAAAGACGTACCGGACGACCAACGTCAGGCTCGCTTCCACTGTGTGCTGGTGTATCTGCGTCACGCGGAAGATCCCACTCCGCTGGTGTGTCACGGCAGCTGGCCGGGCGTGATTACCCGTGAACCCGCCGGTACTGGCGGCTTTGGTTATGATCCGATTTTCTTTGTGCCTTCCGAAGGTAAAACCGCTGCCGAACTGACCCGCGAAGAAAAGAGTGCCATTTCCCATCGTGGTCAGGCATTGAAACTGCTGCTGGACGCTTTACGTAATGGTTAAATTACCGCCGCTGAGTCTTTACATTCACATCCCGTGGTGCGTGCAGAAATGCCCGTACTGCGATTTCAACTCTCACGCGTTGAAAGGGGAAGTGCCGCACGATGATTATGTTCAGCATTTGCTTAGCGATCTGGACAACGATGTCGTTTACGCACAGAACCGTGAAGTAAAGACAATCTTTATTGGCGGTGGTACGCCGAGCCTGCTTTCCGGCCCGGCGATGCAAACGCTGCTGGACGGCGTGCGTGCGCGTTTGCCGCTGGCAGCGGATGCAGAAATTACCATGGAAGCGAACCCCGGTACGGTAGAAGCCGATCGCTTTGTTGATTATCAGCGTGCCGGTGTAAATCGTATCTCTATTGGGGTACAGAGTTTTAGCGAAGAAAAGTTGAAACGGCTGGGACGTATTCATGGCCCGCAAGAAGCGAAGCGTGCTGCAAAACTGGCAAGCGAGCTGGGGCTGCGTAGCTTTAACCTTGATTTAATGCATGGGCTACCGGATCAATCGCTGGAAGAGGCGCTTGGCGATCTGCGCCAGGCTATTGAACTGAATCCGCCGCATCTTTCCTGGTATCAACTGACCATCGAACCTAATACGCTGTTTGGTTCACGACCGCCGGTACTGCCGGACGACGACGCGCTGTGGGATATTTTCGAACAGGGGCATCAGTTATTAACCGCAGCGGGTTATCAGCAATATGAAACTTCCGCTTACGCCAAACCGGGTTATCAGTGCCAGCACAATCTTAACTACTGGCGATTTGGTGACTACATCGGCATCGGCTGCGGTGCACACGGCAAAGTGAGCTTCCCGAACGGGCGCATTCTGCGTACCACCAAAACGCGTCATCCGCGTGGTTTTATGCAGGGAAGGTATCTGGAAAGCCAGCGCGATGTTGAAACCGCAGATAAGCCATTCGAGTTCTTTATGAATCGCTTCCGTTTGCTGGAAGCCGCACCGCGCGTGGAGTTTAGCCAGTACACAGGTCTTTCTGAAGAGGTGATTCGCCAACAGTTAGACGAGGCTATCGCTCAGGGTTATCTCACTGAGTGTGCGGATTACTGGCAGATAACCGAGCATGGTAAATTATTCTTAAACTCACTTCTTGAATTATTCCTCGCTGAGTAATCATTAATGCGCCTGCGGGCGCATTAATCACTTCTTTTATCCCCCCGTTAATTAACTTCGGCAAAAATATATTTCTTACTGAATAAATATCGACGACATTTATTATATAAATGTAGTGAATATTTACTCATCATTTATTGATTATAAACATGTACAACCTGGCGCACAAATTTAATATTTAATTTCTGACTTTATTTCAAGTTGTGATAAACATAGACAAGTTGTCAGACAGGTTAACCAATTTGTCGCACAAAGCACTGATAAGCACAATTAGATATCAACCAATTTCCATCCTTCAACAGGGAGTTTTTTTATGAAAATGAGGTCATTTACCCGCTCATTAGTCTGCGCATCCTTGCTGGCTCTGGTTAGCACTGGCGTAAACGCCGCAGAAAAAGTGACGTTAAAGTTAGCACACAACCTGGAAAGAAGTCATGTTGTACATCAGAGTTTTGAAGAGCTTGCGAAAGAGGTAAAACAGCTGTCAAAAGGTAATATGGTGATCCGTATTTATCCCAGTAGCCAGATGGGTAATGCGCGAGAAACTATGGAGTTGTTGCAAAATGGCGCACTGGATATGACCAAAGGTTCCGCCAGCGATCTGGAATCTTTTGATAATATTTATGCCATCTATAATTTGCCGTTCTTATTTAAAGATCAGGCGCACTTCAACAAAGTCGTTTTTGGTGAAGTTGGTAAAGAAATTATGGATTCAACAAAAGATAAAGGCTTTTTTGCTTTATCAGCTTATGTAGCGGGTACTCGCAGTTTCTATGCGAAAAAACCGATTACTAAGCCAGAAGATCTTAAAGGACTGAAAATTCGTGTTCAACCAAGTCCGACCACCATCAAAATGATTGAACTGATGGGTGGTTCACCCACTCCAATTTCATTTGGCGAAGTTTATACTGCGATGCAGCAAGGTGTAGTAGATGGCGCAGAAAATAACGTGCCTTCATGGGTGCAGACTCGACATATTGAAATTGCCAAAGTCTTTTCTGAAGATGAACACGCCTCAATTCCTGATTTTTTGGTTATCTCCACCAAAACATGGAGTAAATTAACCCCAGAACAGCAACAAATCCTCGAAACAGCGGCGAAGAAATCCGAAGCTTATCAACAAAAATTGTGGGAAAAAATTGACGCTGACACACGTGCTCAGGCGAAAGCTATGGGGGGTGAAATTGTAAAAGTGGATAAAGCACCATTCCGTAAAGCCGTGCAACCCCTGTTTGACGACTTTAAAAAAGATCCAAAACAAGCTGCCTTGTTAGAAAAATTCGACAACGCTGCTCAATAATATTCCGGGCCAGTCTCTGGCCCTGATTTTCCAGGATGCTTACAATGATATTTAACCGCCTGAAACTTGCGGTAGACCGCGTCATTGCCGCGTTTTCTGTTGCCGTAATGCTTGCTCTTGTTATATGCGTAGTCTGGCAAGTATTTAGCCGCTACGTACTTAACCAGCCAAGTACATTAACCGATGAGCTGGCACGCTTTTTGATGATCTGGGTAGGATTATTAGGTGCTGCATATACCGTCGGCGCGCAGCGACATCTCTCTATTGATTTATTTGCTCTCGCCCTGAATAAACGCAAGCAATTACTTCTTAATATAGTCATTAACGTTCTTATTTTAGGTTTTGCCGGTTCGGTCATTGTGACTGGTGGCCTGAAATTAATTGATAAAACACTGGTAACATCACAGGTATCTGCCGCGATGCAAATACCGATGGGATACGTATATATCATTCTGCCATTAAGTGGAGTGGTGATGATGTTTTATGCCTTGTGTTTTATTAATCAAAGCATTCAACAACTGAAACAACCTGCGCAGGAGGCCAGTTAATGGATAGTTATATCGCGCTTACACTGTTTGGCTGTTTTTTTGTGCTGGTCTTTATTGGTGTGCCCATTTCGTTCTCAATCGGTATTGCCACTGTAGCTTCAATGCTGTTGATGTTTCCCTGGGATATCGCGGCAATCACTGTTTCGCAACGACTGGCTAATGGACTGGATAACTTTGCCCTGCTGGCAATCCCGTTTTTCATCTTTGCCGGAACGCTGATGAACAGCGGCGGTATTGCGATACGTTTGATTAACCTCGCCCAGGTAATGGTTGGCCGCGTTCCTGGTTCGCTTGGTCATGTGAACGTCCTGGCGAATATGATGTTTGGTTCCATTTCTGGTTCAGCCGTTGCGGCAGCTGCTGCCGTTGGTGGCACACTGAATCCCATTCAGACCAAAGAAGGTTATGATCCGGCATTTTCTACCGCTGTAAACGTCTCATCCTGTATTACTGGATTACTGATACCGCCCTCAAACGTGTTAATTGTGTTTTCCCTGACAGCTGGCGGCGTTTCTGTAGCATCGCTATTTATGGCGGGATATTTGCCAGGGATCTTAATGGGTCTCGCGGTAATGGTTGTCTGCGCCATTATTGCTAAACGCCGTGGTTACCCACTTTCAGAAAGAGCAACCTTTGCTCAGGCCTGTAAAGCGTTTCTGGATGCCCTACCAAGTTTGCTTCTGGTGTTCATTGTGATGGGCGGCATTCTGGGCGGCATTTTTACCGCAACTGAAGCGTCAGCAATTGCCGTTGTCTACACATTTATTCTCTCGGTGCTGATTTACCGGGAAGTAAAATGGCGCGACTTACCCAAACTGATTCTGGAATCGGTTGTTACCACTTCGATTGTATTACTGTTGATCGGTTTTTCCGTGGGCATGTCCTGGGCAATGACCAATGCTGATATTCCTTATATGATCAGCGACGCGTTGATGGGGATTTCTGATAACCCACTGATCATATTGCTGCTGATTAATATCGTCTTATTAATTGTCGGCATCTTTATGGACATGACACCGGCTGTACTAATCTTCACACCAATCTTCTTGCCGATTGCACAAGAGCTGGGAATGGACCCGGTACATTTCGGTATTATGATGGTGGCTAACCTTTGTATTGGGCTATTAACACCGCCAGTGGGTAGTGCGCTATTTGTTGGTTGTTCTATCTCGGGTGTGAAGATTCAACATTTAATCAAACCATTGCTGCCATTTTATGCTGCATTGCTAGTAGCGTTGATGATGATTACCTATATCCCGCAAATTTCTTTGTTGGTTCCGCAGTTGCTAGGGTTAATGTAAATTATAAATCGCCGGATAATGCTATATTATCCGGCAATGATATTTGAAGGAAATTACTTAATCACCCCATTGCGCCGCAGTTGTTCGGTATCTTTTTTCCAGCGTTCATTAGCCTAGTTGATATCGTCAATTTTCATCAAAATCGCGACTTTTTTACTGTTTATTTCTGAAACTTTCATCGTTAACGGATATTGCCCTTTTTCGAGTGTTATCCAGTCATCCTGCAATTTACGGCTAAGTTTTTGTGATTGCAGAAAAGTCTGTCGCCGCTGTTCGTTGATATCGAAATCTCGTTTCTGCTGAATCGGCACTTCATAACACTCTTCACTCTGTTTATGACATGCCGCAATCGCCGGTTGATAAACCTCTTTGTCATATTTAACCGCGAACGCCTCGCTATCATTCTGTTTATTAAACTCATCACGCTGTTGGTGAATTTTTTTGAAGGCGTCTTCGCGGGTCATTTGCTTGCCGTTTGCATCTTTTCCCCAATATGCATCCGCTGCTTTCTGCGCCGCCGCCATTTGCTTATCAAGCTCTTTCACTTCCTTTTCCAGCGCAGGAATCGAGTTCTTCTGGGTATTCAACGCTGACTCAAGCTGACTAAAGCGATAATTGAAATCTTCGCTATTCACGATCAGATACTTATTATTCGTTTTGATATCGTCGACCACCCGCCCACGATCGCTGGCTGCCGCCTGAAAAGAGTAAAAGTTCACCGTCCAGCCAGACGCAGGTGTTCCTTTACTGGTTAACATCGCCGAAAATTTTACGGACTTATCTTTCGTCCAGGTCTGTTCCAGCAGTTGGTAGTCTGCCAGTTGACCAACCCAGGTATAGGGATCATCACAGGAAGAAACATCGCCTTCCGCTGACCAGGTGGCCTGATTACCTTTCGCATCAAGGTTTTTTAAACTGATGGCATCAAGCTTGAGAATACCGTGATACTGCTTGTTGAATTGATCTTTTAAGACATTTTCAGTTGGCGGTTCGCCATCGGCCCAGCCATTACCAGACATCAACACAAACAGCGCCGTGCCGACAATCCATTGCTTTTTCACCAGAAAACCCTCGCGAGGAATAATTTATTCCAGTGATTATCATCAGGGTAATAAAAATTGGCAATGGACGTGAGTCTGAAGTGAAAAAGCCCCGGCACGATACCGGGGCGAGGCGATTAGTACTGATTGAAAATCTGTTGGATCTGCTGTGGATCTTTAGTTTGCGTCAGCGCCAGTTGCAGCAGAACGCGCGCTTTTTGCGGGTTCAGCGTGCCAGAGGCGACGAAACCGTATTTTGCATCATCCACTTCGGCATCCTGAGTGGTTGCGCCCGTCGGTACGCGGGAAGAACGCACTACCGCAGTGCCGTTTTTCGCAGCGGTCGCCAGGGTGTCGAACACGGTTTTATACAGATTGCCGTTACCCACACCGGCGCTAACGATACCGTCGTAGCCTGCATCTACCAGTGCTTTTACCGGAAGATCGGATGCGTTGGCGTAGTTATAAACGATGCCGACTTTCGGCAGTTCATTCAGCTTAGAGACATCGAACGGCGTGTCGCTGGTGTGCTTACGTGCCGGAGTACGCTGGTAGTCAATCTTACCGTTGTGAATGTAACCCAACGGACCGTAGTTAACAGATTTGAAGGTCGCTACATCGGTGGTATTAGTTTTGGTGACATCACGGCCATCAAGCACGGTGTCGTTCATCACCACCAGCACACCACGGTTGGCGGAGGCTTTATCGGCTGCGGTCACTACCGCGTTATACAGATTAAATGGGCCGTCTGCGCTCATGGACGTGGACGGGCGCATTGCACCTACCATCACCACTGGCTTGTCACATTTCACCGTCAGGTCGAGGAAGTAAGCGGTTTCTTCCATCGTGTCAGTACCGTGGGTAATAACGAAGCCGTCGGTTTTATCGCAGTCGGTGTTAATTTTTTTCGCCAGCGTCAGCCAGACATTATCATTCATATCCTGGGAGCCGATGTTAACTACCTGCTCGCCTTTAACGTTCGCAATGTCCTTCAGTTGCGGCACCGCATTGACCAGATTTTCTACGCCAACTTTACCCGCTGTGTAGTTAGATTTGGTTGCGGAGTCACCACCACCGGCAATCGTCCCGCCGGTCGCTAAAATGGTGATATTCGGTAATGCTAATGCTGCACTACTAAAACCCATAACCAGTGCGGCAAGTGCCGTCTTTTTGAAAAACTCCATTTCATTCCTCCAGTTATGTGAACGCTACGTATTATCCCTTAGCTTTGTATGGGAAATTTGACGTTAAACAATTTACAACGTGAATGAATTTTGGAGATCTATAAAGTTAGAGGCAGGTAACAAAACGAAGAATTAAACGGCATAAAAAAGTATTATGCCGTCTTAGAATAGAGGATTATTTCAAATTCCCGACCAGGGCTTTGCGGCTGTCTTCCAGAGTCACGACACGGCTACAGACATCTTTGCCAAACTGCTGGAAATCTTTTTCCTGCTTTTTCCACTCGGTTTGGATTGAGGATTGCAGCCCCCCCAGGCTTCCCAGCACATTCTGTAATGGGTTGCCGCCGCTTTTCAGCACCGCTTTCGCGCCCATTTCATTAATGCTGTCCTGTAAAATTCCGCCCATTGCCTGATTCACTAATTGCTGGCCTTCGGCGCGAACCTGATCGATAGCTTTATAGTGGAACGTCAGGCCATCGCTGCGCGTTTCGATAATGCGGTTCATCTGTTCTTTAAGCTGCGCATCCAGTTTGGTCAGACGGCTGCGCATTTTGCTGCTTTCGCCCATCTCCTGAACGATAATTTTATCCAGCGCGATACGGGCTTTCTCGACGCGGCTTTTCGCGCCTTCATCAATCCACGGTAACGTACTGCGCAATTCTGCCTGATAATCCTTCGCCTGCTCGCGTTGGGCAGCGTTCAGAGAATATTGTTTGCCGTTGTACATCACGTTGCCGTCTGGCGTGATCACCAGATTGCCGTTTTCGCCCTTCACCTGCACGGTTTGCGGGCTGACAATCACATCGTCACGCGGCGTGACGCTGCACTGGTAGTCGGCGTGAGCGGTCATTGCCGTCACTGAAAGTGCTGCCGCCAGCAGCATTTTGCGCATCATAATCTTCCCTCAAGAACAAATCAGGCCAGCATTTGCTGGCCCCAGATTGATAACAAAGTACGCGTTTTCCATGCCGGATGCGGCGTAAACGCCTTATCCGGCCTACTCGATCGTGCATCTTTGTAGACCTGATAAACGTAGCGCATCAGGCAGTTTTGCATTTGTCATCGCCCGTATGTTTTCTTAGTCCCACCAAACGTCGAAAAGTTCGCTGGTGCGTACCTCATCCAGTTTGCGCTCTTCCAGCCACTTACGCACAATCGCCTGATGTTCTTCGGTGCATTTGCCGATTTCCTGCATACAGATCAGACCTTCCCAGGCCAGATAGCCGCTGCCGTCAAAGGCCAGTTTGTTCGGTTCGATAACCTCGTTAATAAAGTCATCAACGGTTTTATCAATTTGTTCTTCCGATGTACCTTCCGGGAATCGCCATGCCACCGAAAATCCTAATTCCTGGAATTCGTCGATGTGCATTTTTTTACGCAGACGACGGCTACGGTTCTTTGCCATTATTTCACCCTCTCGAACATTAAGTCCCATACTCCGTGACCAAGACGATGACCACGTTGTTCAAATTTCGTCACCGGACGTGATGCCGGGCGCGGTACGTAATCGTTGCTCTCTGACAGGTTTTTATAACCGTCAATAGAAGACATCACTTCAAGCATATGTTCCGCATAAGGTTCCCAGTCGGTCGCCATATGGAATACGCCCCCCAGTTTCAGTTTGCTTTTTACCAGCTCAGCAAACGGCACCTGAACGATACGGCGTTTATTATGGCGCGCTTTGTGCCACGGGTCAGGGAAAAAGAGCTGAACCATGCTCAATGAATTGTCAGGAATCATTTTATGCAGCACTTCGACTGCGTCATGGCACATCACACGCAGGTTATCTAACCCTTCTTCATGCGCGGAAGCCAGACAAGCGCCAACGCCCGGCGAATGCACTTCAATGCCGAGGAAGTCCTGCTCCGGGCGCTCTTTAGCCATTGCCACCAGCGAAGCGCCCATGCCGAAACCAATCTCAAGCGTCACTGGCGCTTCACGGCCAAAAAGCGCAGGGAAATCCAGCATATCTTCGCTGAACTCAACGCCCATCACCGGCCAGTAGTTTTCCAGCGCATGTTCCTGGCCTTTGGTCAGTCGCCCCTGGCGGCGCACAAAACTACGGATACGGCGCAATGGGCGGCCGTTTTCATCAAATTCCGGTGAGATGACGTCGTTTTTCATAAAGATTTAGTCGCTTGTGAAAGTGTTCTGAAAACGGGCATTATCCAAAGTTAGTTGCCGGATGCAAGCATGATAAGGCCGTGGCTGCGGAAAGTTCCGGTTTACACCCTGCCGTCGCTGTGCTGCAATCTTGCCCCCAACAACAATGAATTCGGTGACCATGCAAGCGTCGCAATTTTCAGCCCTGGTTCTGGACTGGTACGATAAATACGGGCGAAAAACTCTGCCCTGGCAAATTGACAAGACGCCCTACAAAGTATGGCTCTCAGAAGTGATGTTGCAACAAACTCAGGTTGCGACCGTTATCCCCTATTTTGAACGCTTTATGGCGCGCTTCCCGGCGGTGACCGATCTCGCCAACGCGCCGCTGGACGAAGTTCTCCACTTGTGGACCGGGCTTGGCTATTACGCCCGCGCGCGCAATCTGCATAAAGCGGCACAGCAAGTTGCCACCTTACACGACGGTAAATTCCCGGAAACCTTTGAGGAAGTCGCCGCGCTGCCGGGCGTCGGACGCTCCACCGCAGGCGCAATACTCTCGCTTTCTCTGGGTAAGCACTTTCCGATTCTCGACGGTAACATCAAACGCGTGCTGGCTCGCTGCTATGCTGTAAGCGGCTGGCCAGGGAAAAAAGAGGTCGAAAATAAACTGTGGAGTTTAAGCGAGCAGGTTACGCCCGCCGTCGGCGTGGAGCGGTTTAATCAGGCGATGATGGATTTAGGCGCGATGATTTGTACGCGCTCGAAGCCGAAGTGTTCGCTCTGCCCGCTACAAAACGGGTGTATTGCCGCCGCCAACAATAGCTGGTCGCTTTATCCGGGCAAAAAACCGAAACAGACATTACCGGAGCGCACCGGCTACTTTTTGCTGTTACAGCACGAAGATGAAGTATTTCTGGCGCAGCGTCCGCCGAGCGGATTGTGGGGCGGTTTATACTGTTTCCCGCAGTTTGCCGACGAAGAAAGTTTGCGGCAGTGGCTGGCGCAACGGCAGATTGCTGCTGATAACCTGACGCAACTCACCGCGTTTCGGCATACCTTCAGCCATTTCCATTTAGATATTGTGCCTATGTGGCTTCCCGTGTCGTCATTCACCGGTTGCATGGATGAAGGCAATGCGCTCTGGTATAACTTAGCGCAACCGCCGTCAGTTGGTCTGGCGGCTCCCGTGGAGCGTTTGTTACAGCAGTTACGCACTGGCGCGCCGGTTTAGCGCGTGAGTCGATAAAGAGGATGATTTATGAGCAGAACGATTTTTTGTACTTTCCTGCAGCGTGAAGCAGAAGGTCAGGATTTTCAGCTATACCCCGGCGAACTGGGAAAACGCATCTACAACGAGATTTCCAAAGAAGCCTGGGCGCAGTGGCAGCACAAACAAACCATGCTGATTAACGAAAAGAAACTCAACATGATGAATGCCGAGCACCGCAAGCTGCTGGAGCAGGAGATGGTCAACTTCCTGTTCGAGGGTAAAGAGGTGCATATCGAGGGCTATACGCCGGAAGATAAAAAATAAAAACAGAGCCGGAGTACGCCTCCGGCAACTTGCATAAAAACAAACACAACACGCACCCGGAATGATGAAAAAATATCTCGCGCTGGCTTTGATTGCGCCGTTGCTCATCTCCTGTTCGACGACCAAAAAAGGCGATACCTATAATGAAGCCTGGGTCAAAGATACCAACGGTTTTGATATTCTGATGGGGCAATTTGCCCACAATATTGAGAACATCTGGGGATTCAAAGAGGTGGTGATCGCCGGTCCTAAGGACTACGTGAAATACACCGATCAATACCAGACCCGCAGCCACATCAACTTTGATGACGGTACGATCACTATCGAAACCATCGCCGGGACAGAACCTGCCGCACATCTGCGTCGGGCAATTATCAAAACGTTACTGATGGGGGATGATCCGAGTTCGGTCGATCTCTATTCCGACGTTGATGATATTACGATTTCGAAAGAACCTTTTCTTTACGGTCAGGTGGTGGACAACACCGGGCAGCCGATTCGCTGGGAAGGTCGCGCAAGCAACTTCGCGGATTATCTGCTGAAAAACCGTCTGAAAAGCCGCAGCAACGGGCTGCGTATCATCTACAGCGTCACCATTAACATGGTGCCGAACCACCTTGATAAACGTGCGCACAAATATCTCGGCATGGTCCGCCAGGCGTCACGGAAATATGGCGTTGATGAGTCGCTGATTCTGGCGATTATGCAGACCGAATCTTCCTTTAACCCGTATGCGGTCAGCCGTTCCGATGCGCTGGGATTAATGCAGGTGGTACAACATACTGCCGGGAAAGATGTGTTCCGCTCGCAGGGGAAATCCGGCACGCCGAGCCGCAGTTTCTTGTTTGATCCTGCCAGCAATATTGATACCGGCACTGCGTATCTGGCGATGCTGAACAATGTTTATCTTGGCGGCATTGATAACCCAACGTCGCGGCGTTATGCCGTCATCACCGCTTATAACGGTGGTGCAGGCAGCGTGTTACGCGTTTTCTCTAACGATAAGATTCAAGCTGCTAATATTATTAATACCATGACCCCGGGCGATGTTTATCAGACGCTAACGACCCGCCATCCTTCTGCGGAATCTCGCCGCTATCTTTATAAAGTGAACACGGCGCAAAAATCTTACCGTCGCCGATAATTGCACTTATCGCCCCTTGACGATGTCCTGGGGCAAAAGTGTTATCTACATCACAATTATGTTTTGCAAAACGATATTATTTGCAATTATTTGCCACGGGTAACAAAAAAACAGTCAGTGAAGTTGATAGAATCGCATCATCTTGCACGGTCAAATGTGCTTTTTGAAACACTCATCCGCATCATGATGTGAGGAAATTAACATGAATCTTAAGCTGCAGCTGAAAATTCTCTCTTTTCTGCAGTTCTGCCTGTGGGGAAGTTGGCTGACGACCCTCGGCTCCTATATGTTTGTTACCCTGAAGTTCGACGGTGCTTCTATCGGCGCAGTTTATAGTTCACTGGGTATCGCCGCTGTCTTTATGCCTGCGTTGCTGGGGATTGTGGCCGACAAATGGTTAAGTGCGAAATGGGTTTACGCCATTTGTCACACTATTGGTGCGATCACGCTCTTCATGGCGGCGAAAGTCACCACGCCGGAGGCGATGTTCCTTGTGATATTGATTAACTCGTTTGCCTATATGCCAACGCTTGGGTTAATCAACACTATCTCCTACTATCGCCTGCAAAATGCCGGGCTGGATATTGTGACGGATTTCCCGCCAATCCGTATCTGGGGCACCATCGGCTTTATTATGGCGATGTGGGTGGTGAGCCTGTCTGGCTTCGAATTAAGCCACATGCAGCTGTATATTGGCGCAGCTCTCTCCGCCGTTCTGGTGCTATTTACCTTTACGCTGCCGCATATTCCGGTTGCTAAACAGCAAGCGAATCAGAGCTGGACGACTTTGCTGGGGCTTGATGCATTCGCGCTGTTTAAAAACAAGCGTATGGCGATTTTCTTCATCTTCTCGATGTTGCTGGGTGCGGAACTGCAGATTACCAACATGTTCGGTAATACTTTCCTGCACAGCTTCGACAAAGATCCGATGTTTGCCAGCAGCTTCATCGTGCAACATGCGTCGATCATCATGTCGATTTCGCAGATCTCGGAAACTCTGTTCATTCTGACCATCCCGTTCTTCTTAAGCCGCTACGGCATTAAGAACGTAATGATGATCAGTATTGTGGCGTGGATCCTGCGTTTTGCGCTGTTTGCTTATGGCGACCCGACTCCGTTCGGTACTGTACTGCTGGTGCTGTCAATGATTGTCTACGGCTGCGCATTCGACTTCTTCAACATCTCTGGTTCAGTGTTTGTCGAAAAAGAAGTCAGCCCGGCAATTCGTGCCAGTGCGCAGGGGATGTTCCTGATGATGACCAACGGCTTCGGCTGTATCCTCGGCGGTATTGTGAGCGGTAAAGTGGTTGAGATGTACACCCAAAACGGCATTACCGACTGGCAGACCGTATGGCTGATTTTCGCAGGTTACTCTGTGGTTCTGGCCTTCGCGTTCATGGCGATGTTTAAATACAAACACGTTCGTGTCCCTGCGGGCACACAGACTGTTAGCCACTAATTACGCAAAGAGAAACGGGTCGCCAGAAGGTGACCCGTTTTTTATTCTCACTTCAACACATAACCGTACAACCGTTTCATGCCATCCGCATCGGTTTCGCTATAGACACCTTGTAGCTCCGGCGAAAACCCCGGCAGCAAATTCACGCCCTCTTCCAGCGCAAGGAAATAACGCTGAACCGCTCCACCCCAGACTTCCCCCGGCACCACGCAAAGCACGCCAGGTGGATAAGGCAACGCCCCTTCTGCCGCAATTCGCCCTTCGGCATCACGAATCCGCACCAATTCCACTTCACCGCGAATATAGGCGCTATGCGCATCCTGCGGATTCATCACCACTGACGGGAAACTCTGCTGGCGGAACATCGCTTTTTGCAGGTCTTTGACGTCGAAGCTGACATACAAATCGTGCATCTCCTGACACAACTGGCGCAAAGTGTAGTCGCGGTAGCGTACCGGATATTTGTTATAAACACTCGGTAGCACCTCAGCCAGCGGCGAATCATCCTCAATATGCTGTTCAAACTGCGCCAGCATCGACACCAGTTGCGCCAGCTTCTCGTGACTTTCAGCCGGCGTTAATAAGAACAGAATGGAGTTGAGATCGCATTTTTCCGGCACAATGCCGTTCTCACGCAGATAATGCGCCAGAATCGTCGCCGGTACGCCAAAATCGCTATATTCACCGGTTTCGGCATTGATTCCCGGCGTGGTCAGTAACAGCTTGCACGGATCAACAAAATACTGGTCTGCGGCATATCCCTCAAAGCCGTGCCACTTTGCTCCTGGCTCAAAGCTGAAGAAACGGCGGTCACTGGCCAACACTGACGTCGGATAATCCTGCCACAATTTGCCATCGACAACGGGCGGAATAAACGGACGGAACAGCTTACAGCGCGCAAGAATCGCCTTGCGCGCTTCAATCCCCAACTCAACGCACTCAGCCCATAGCCGACGCCCACTCTCCCCTTCATGGATTTTGGCATTGACGTCCAGCGCGGCAAATAGCGGATAGAACGGACTGGTGGAAGCATGGAGCATAAAGGCATTATTCAACCGCTTATGTGGGCAAAAACGCGCCTGCCCGCGAATATGGTTATCTTTTTTATGGATCTGCGACGTCTGCGAGAATCCCGCCTGCTGTTTATGCACCGACTGGGTAACAAAGATCCCCGGATCGTTTTCGTTAAGTTCTAACAGCAGCGGCGAGCTATCCGCCATCATCGGGATAAACTGTTCATAACCAACCCATGCGGAATCAAACAGAATGTAATCGCACAGATGCCCAATGGTATCGATCACCTGACGGGCGTTGTAGACAGTGCCGTCATAGGTCCCTAACTGAATGATCGCCAGGCGAAACGGGCGCGATTGCTCAGCTTTTTCTGGCGCAACGTCGCGAATTTGCTCGCGCAAATAATCTTCATTAAAACAGCGCGCATCAATACCGCCAATAAAACCGAACGGGTTACGCGCGGCCTCCAGATACACCGGCGTCGCCCCCGCCTGAATCAACGCGCCGTGATGGTTCGACTTATGATTATTGCGATCGAACAGCACCAGATCGCCACGTGTTAGCAACGCATTAGTCACCACTTTATTCGCTGCCGATGTGCCGTTCAGGACAAAATAGGTTTTATCGGCATGAAAGACTTTGGCTGCGAATTTCTGCGCATCCTTCGCCGATCCTTCATGAATAAGCAGATCGCCCAATTTTACGTCAGCATTACACATATCGGCGCGAAAGACGTTCTCACCAAAGAAATCGTAAAAATGGCGTCCGGCAGGATGCTTTTTAAAGAACGCACCATGTTGATGCCCAGGGCAAGCAAAAGTGCTGTTGCCCATCTCAACGTACTGCGTCAGCGTGTCATAAAACGGTGGCAGCAAATTCTCTTCATACTGACAGGCTGCGGATTCCAGCTCCAGCCACTGCTGCTCGTTACCGTTGATAATCGCCGTAACGCCCGCAGGCACTTCAACAGCATTGTCAGAATACAAAAACACCGGCAGATGAAAACCGGTTCGCTTAAGTAACGCAAGAATGCCACTACGACTATCCGCAGCGGTAATGACGACTGCCGCGACGTCCGTAAAATCAGTATCTTCCAGCGCCACCACGCGACGATGGGTAGAAAGTCGGGAAACCAGTTCATTACTGGCGGCAATACTCATTGATTTCATAAACGCAAAACCCGTTTCGGGGAGGTAAGAATATCGGACAAGGTGAAAAACCTTGCCCCATGAGATGGGGGTCAAACTGATCACCAGCTCCGACCGCCAGACATCAGTAAAAGCAGAAACGCTCTGATTTTACTGTTGTCCTGCAGTAAGCGTGCGTTAACTTCACCGCATGAGCAGTAACATGGAAAGGGAAGATTTTCGCGCAAAACGGCGAGGAGCGAGAGAATGTAAGGAGGTGGCATGCATCAGGCAAACTCCGTACAGAGAGGAGAAAATTCGCGCGATAATGGCACCTTTCGCTAAAGCGTGCAAGCCAGGACTTTGCGTCCAGGCAAGCTATAAACGGGGCAAAAAGTTCATAATAAAAAAATCAAACAATACAGTTAACAGGAACTCTTGTGGTCATCGGCCCTTTTATCAACGCTAGTGCAGTATTACTGGGTGGCATTCTCGGCGCACTGCTTAGCCAACGTTTACCGGAACGTATCCGCGTCTCAATGACATCGATTTTTGGTCTGGCATCATTGGGGATTGGTATTTTACTGGTGGTGAAATGCGCCAACCTTCCGGCGATGGTTTTAGCAACGCTACTTGGCGCTCTAATCGGCGAAATGTGTTTGCTGGAGAAAGGAGTCAATACAGCGGTTGCCAGAGCGCAAAATCTGTTTCGCCACTCGCACAAGAAGCCAGCGCATGAATCATTTATTCAAAATTTTGTTGCGATTATCGTCCTGTTTTGTGCCAGCGGTACAGGGATCTTCGGCGCGATGAATGAAGGAATGACCGGCGATCCGAGTATTTTAATCGCCAAGTCATTTCTTGATTTCTTTACGGCGATGATCTTCGCCTGCTCTCTGGGGATTGCGGTATCAGTGATTAGCATTCCATTGCTCATCATCCAGTTAACACTGGCCTGGAGAGCCGCGCTGATATTACCGCTAACGACACCGGCGATGATGGCGGACTTTAGCGCCGTAGGCGGTTTATTGCTTCTGGCGACCGGTTTGCGCATCTGTGGCATTAAAATGTTCCCGGTAGTCAACATGCTTCCAGCACTGCTTCTGGCAATGCCTCTTTCCGCCGCCTGGACCGCCTGGTTTGCCTGAAATGTGTGTAATAGCGGCAAAGTGATGATAGATTGTGCAGTCTGCCGTAAATTGAAGAAATTTGATTGACGAGACGAGGCGAATCAGGTTTAATGCGCCCCGTTGCCCGGATAGCTCAGTCGGTAGAGCAGGGGATTGAAAATCCCCGTGTCCTTGGTTCGATTCCGAGTCCGGGCACCACTA
>NZ_PTRD01000039.1:0-56716 GCF_002965005.1 Escherichia sp. MOD1-EC7011 | reverse complement strand
ACGATTTTTAGCGAAACAATCATTGACGCAATCCATTCTTATCAAAAACCAATAACTATTTGATATAAAACCATAAATGTCATGAATATTTATTGTTTTAACTCATAATCGTGAATTATATTAAATAGATTGGAAATATTTTGAAATCTTTTAAATACATTTGTTACATGTATTTCTTAAAATAAAATGAACTTCATAGAATAGTATCCAAATGTGCTTTTTTTGGATAACGGCACTTATTTTTATATTCATGAAGATTATAATCACAAGGGAATACATAATGAAAAGAAAAGTTCTGGCAATGCTGGTCCCGGCGTTATTAGTTGCTGGCGCAGCAAATGCGGCTGAAATTTATAATAAAAATGGCAATAAAGTTGATTTCTACGGCAAGATGGTTGGTGAACGCATTCTGACCGACCGTGAAAATGGTGAAAAAGACGACAACTCTCAAGATACCTCTTATGCTCGTTTCGGCGTGAAAGGTGAAACTCAGATCAACTCTGAACTGACTGGCTATGGTCAGTTTGAAGTAGACCTGGAAGCATCAAACAGACAAAATCCTGACCAAACACGTCTGGCTTATGCTGGTTTGAACTACAAAGATTTTGGTTCATTCGACTATGGACGTAACCTCGGCGTTGCTTACGATGCTGAAGCATTTACTGATATGTTCGTTGAGTGGGGCGGTGATTCATGGGCAGGCACAGACTTGTTTATGACTAACCGTACCAACGGTGTCGCAACTTATCGTAACACTGACTTTTTCGGCATGGTTGATGGTCTGAACTTTGCTCTGCAATATCAGGGTAAAAATGAAGGTTCCGGCAACTACGAAGCTAATGGCGATGGTCATGGTTTATCTGTTACTTATAGCATTGACGGTTTTGCATTTGCGGGAGCTTATGCAAACTCTGATCGTACTGATTACCAGTCTGGTGATGGTAAAGGCGAAAGAGCTGAAGTTTGGGCACTGTCAACAAAATATGACGCCAACAACGTCTATGCTGCTGTGATGTACGGTGAATCTCACAACATGAATTCCGACGACGGTGATGTTGTGAACAAAACACAAAACTTCGAAGCTGTTCTGCAATATCAGTTCGACTTCGGTCTGCGTCCATCCATCGGTTACTCCTATTCTAAAGCACTGGACGTAGCAGGTTACAAAGATTCTGATCGTCTGAACTATATTGAAATCGGTACCTGGTATTACTTCAATAAGAACATGAACGTATATACCGCTTATCAGATCAACCTGCTTGATAAGAGTGATTATGTTCTCGCTCATGGACTGAACACCGACGACCAACTCGCATTTGGTATCGTTTACCAGTTCTAATCAGCCAACGCGCCTCGGCGTGTTACTGTAAAAACCTAATACCCGCCTGAGTTCGTCCCTCATCGAACTCAGGCTTTTTTATCGTCATCAAATCAGCAACAGCGGCACGCTAAACTGCCGTAGCATATCGACAAAACCCAATTCCTGAGTAGCTCCCAGCACAATAACATCTTCCAGTTGCTGTTCAGCCAGTTCCTTCACCCCTTCCGGAAGAGTCCCAAGATAAACATAGGTATGGATAAACCCTTCAGGCAAAACCAACTGTTCTGCCAGTGTAGCTAAACGGCGCAAAGCCTGATCACGTAGCACATATTCCAAACGATGTATGTCAGAAACATATCCCCGCTCCAGTATCCTTACATACTCCGGTATAAAGCCAAGCAAATGAACATGCCCTGATGAAACGTTGGCGAAAAATTGCGCATGATAAAATGCTTGCTCTCTATCATCCCGGGAAAAGACATTCACCGGAATAACAATATTTCGGTACATAGAAAATCCCTGAAAACATCTGAATATAAAAAGAATTTACGTTATAATTAATTTATCTGTTAAATTTTATACTTACGCCATAAATACAGCATCATTGGGCACATTAAATCAGCTGCGCCTTGGCCACTCCTGGCAGAGCAACTCCAGGTAGCTCCTGTAATTAGCACATCTGATGCCATGTAATTAATCATATCTGCCATCAGTTAAACCTTAATCTGGATCATCATTTTTTCGCGATTCACGGCCTTACAGGGCAGTTTCATCATTATTTTTTTGCTAAAAATCTCATTTACGAATTTTGCACTCCCCCTCTGTAACGAGGATATGCAATCTCATCTTTTCTGAAAAATGGACTACAATATATTGCTACGCTTTGAGTTTTTATTGCAAATAAGGTGGAATCGGTGAGATCACTATTCGATAATAGCTGTGTATTTACCCAACCATATTTAACATACTCTCCTACCGCTTTCGGTATATTGACTCATTTTACGCTCCTGGTTAAATATAGCACCCAGCTCAGTCGCGAATATAGTGACTAACCTACCTAAGTTACAATAAGGAATACACTATGACTGTTCAAACAAGTAAGAATCCGCAGATCGATATTGCTGAAGATAATGCGTTCTTCCCTTCAGAATTTTCGCTTAGTCAGTATACCAGCCCGGTATCTGATCTTGATGGAGTGGACTATCCAAAACCGTATAGCGGCAAGCACAAAATTCTGGTGATCGCCGCTGACGAACGTTATCTGCCGACCGATAACGGTAAACTGTTCTCAACGGGCAACCATCCGATTGAAACGTTGCTGCCGCTGTATCACCTGTATGCAGCAGGTTTCGAGTTCGAAGTTGCGACCATCTCCGGCCTGATGACGAAGTTTGAATACTGGGCTATGCCGCACAAAGATGAAAAAGTGATGCCATTCTTTGAGCAACACAAATCTTTGTTCCGCAATCCGAAGAAATTAGCGGATATTGTCGCCAACTTAAACGCAGACAGCGAGTACGCAGCAATTTTTGTTCCCGGCGGTCATGGCGCTCTCATTGGCTTACCGGAAAGCAAAGAAGTTGCAACCGCTCTACAATGGGCAGTTGAAAATGACCGTTTTGTTATCTCTCTCTGCCATGGTCCGGCTGCGTTTCTGGCACTTCGTCATGGTGATAACCCGCTGAACGGTTATTCCATTTGTGCGTTCCCTGACGCCGCAGACAAACAAACGCCAGATATTGGCTATATGCCTGGCCATCTGACTTGGTACTTTGGTGAAGAACTGAAGAAAATGGGAATGAATATCATCAATGATGATATTACCGGCCGGGTACATAAGGATCGTAAACTTCTCACCGGCGACAGTCCTTTTGCAGCGAATGCGCTGGGTAAACTCGCAGCACAGGAAATGCTGGCTGCATACCAGGGTTAATCGGACATCACTTACGGTATAATAAAAAAGTGGGGGTATTTCCCCCACTTAGATGATCACTCTGATTGCTGACGTTTTATCTCTTCTCTTACCTTCACTTTGCATCGACTTCAGATTGAAATGTACATTGAAGCTATGCAATACAAGTATTTTTGCGATACAAACATAATTTAATTGAATAATTAAAAATTAATAATAGAAATAAGTTATGTATTATCTCGCTTTTTAGCGATTTTAGAAAACGACTATCTCTGATAAACTCCATCACGTTTTAACCAGTAGGGAAGCGAGGTTGGAAATGTCGTTAGTGTCAATTTTTAGACGCATTGCATTCAGTTATTATGGTTATTCATGTGCAAATATCAATATTACAAATACTGAATTTGTGGTCATTCACATCCCCGACCAAATTGGTGATGCAATGGCCATTTACCCCATAATTAGATCGCTGGAATCACATAAAATAAAACATTTATTAATTGTCGCATCCACAATTAATAAATCTGTTTTTGATTCGCTTTGTCTTAAAGAGACTAAATTAACATTAGTCAGTATGACAATGCAGGATCATGCCAGCTTTAGAGAAATAAAAAGTCTGGCGCAAAGTATAAGAGATCAATACGGTACACCGGATCTCTGCATTGAAGCTATGCGCAAGAAAAACCTGAAGACAATGCTGTTCATAAGTCATTTAAAAGCCAAAACCAATTTACAAGTGGTGGGTTTAACAATGAAATGTTATTCCTCCTTATGTAAATCGGCGTCGAAAATGGACCAGTCTCTTCGGGCGCCAGTACCAATGACATGGGCATTCATGATGCGAGAGGCTGGTTTCCCGCCTGTCCGCCCCTTATTTGAACTGCCGATCAACAAAGAGGTAATAAACGAGGTACGTTATGAACTTACCTCATTGGGCGCATATATTGCTCTTAATCTTGATGGTAGTGTTCAGGAGCGAACTTTTTCAGGCTCAATAGCTCAAAAACTAATAGCTATAATTAAAAATGAAATAAATATGCCAATTGTCATTGTTCATGGCCCGAATGGTACTGAAAAAGCAATAGAACTAACGCAGTGTTTTGACAATGTCTATCATTTATCATTGTCACCTTCAATACCACGTTCTGCCGCCGTCATAAAAGATGCTTTTCTCGCAATAACACCTGATACTTCTGTTTTACATATGACAAGTGCTTATAATGTCCCTGTCATCGCAGTATATGCCGATTATAAAACACGCTGGCCTGCTATGGCCGATATTTCAGAGACGATTGTGGTAGGGAAAAATATTGATCACATCAATCTGGATGAGTTCAGAAATACGATAAAAAGAATTATCGCAAAAATTCAGCCCTGATGTAGTTATCAGATTTAAGGGAGGTTAGATACGGGTCCGGTTATGGCTAACATCGAAAAGCAAAAAGCCTGCTCGAAAGCAGGCTTTTCAAAATTTGGCTCCTCTGACTGGACTCGAACCAGTGACATACGGATTAACAGTCCGCCGTTCTACCGACTGAACTACAGAGGAATCGTGAGAACGAGGCGAATATTACTGAGTGACACTGCGAGTGTCAACACTAAAATTCACACGTTATTTCAATCGGTTAATTAAGCAACAAATTTAATATTTAATGAACATCTGGTGCTGAATATGTGCCTCGTTCATTCGCATTTCGCAGTCTTTGCAGCGGTTCCTGCTGATAAAATTGGCAGAAACGTTGCCACAGAGAGGGGAAACGAGGAGCAAAAAGCTCCGGGGCACTAAAAAAGTATTCGGAAAGCACGGCAAAACATTCTGCAGGGTCACTGGCGGCATAAGCATCAATGCTGGAGGCATTTTCGCCCACTAATTCAATTTCGTCCTGAATGTTATTCATCGCCGCGTGAAGATCGTGTTCCCAGCCCGCGACTTCACGTAAAGGAATAAAGGGGACACCACTGGCGCGATCGCCGTTCCGGGTGTCCAGTTTATGTGCAACTTCGTGGATGATCAGATTAAACCCAGAGGCATCGAAGGAATCCTGTATATCGAGCCAATTCAGTACGATGGGGCCTTGCTGCCAGCTTTGACCTGACTGAACGATGCGTTGATTATGTACCAGTCCTATATCGTCTTCCCATTCATCGTCTACCACAAATGGTGCTGGATAAATTAACACTTCATGGAAACCATCCAGCCATTCCAGCCCCAGTTCCATAACAGGTAAACAAAACAGCAAGGCGATACGACCGCTTTTCAAAGCGTCAAGTTCAACCCCTTGTAAAGGAACCAACCGTTTTTGTTGCAAAAAACGTCCAGCAAGAGTGACTAATTTGTTTTGCTCCTGCTCAGTCAAACTTGTCAAAAGAGGTATCGACAGAGCTTCCTTCCACGGAATTGCATCATCATGAACGGTTTCTTGTACTTTCCAGGGCCACTTAATCATCGTTTTGCTCGCAAACTCGTCACTTGAACAAAATTGCACGGACAGGGACTGTTAAAATGCCAAATTTCCTGGCATCATTGCAACAATCTGAACGGAGAGATGCCGGAGCGGCTGAACGGACCGGTCTCGAAAACCGGAGTAGGGGCAACTCTACCGGGGGTTCAAATCCCCCTCTCTCCGCCAATCATTCAAGCAATTAGCCCACCCCGTGTCAGTGACACAAATCTCATTGAGAAAATTCGAAAAATTCATCTGCAAAAATAACGCCAGCAAGTAGCCAGTGCTACCTTAGCGATCACATTTCTCTGTCTTTTGATTTTCTAATACGCACCTGAATCCACAATTTTGTTCGTTTCCAGCACATTACAGTAGACCCTATCCGCCCTCCATGCTCATTTTCAGGTATAAAAATATTTGCAGATGCTCTCTGTCGCGGTAGTCTCATAAGGTTCGTTTATAGATTGACGGCAATGTGAGTGACCTTTTTCCATACTAATTATAAAAAGACAGTACAGACAGGAACACTATGGACTCCACGCTCATCTCCACGCGTCCCGATGAAGGAACGCTTTCGTTAAGTCGCGCCCGACGAGCTGCATTAGGCAGTTTTGCCGGTGCCGTCGTCGACTGGTACGATTTTTTACTCTATGGCATTACTGCAGCACTGGTATTTAATCGAGAGTTTTTCCCACAAGTGAGCCCGGCAATGGGAACTCTCGCAGCATTTGCCACTTTTGGCGTCGGATTCCTTTTCCGTCCACTTGGAGGTGTCATTTTCGGCCATTTTGGCGACCGCCTGGGGCGTAAGCGCATGTTGATGCTGACTGTCTGGATGATGGGGATCGCAACAGCATTGATTGGTATTCTTCCTTCATTCTCGACTATTGGCTGGTGGGCACCGATTTTACTGGTGACGCTGCGTGCTATTCAGGGATTTGCCGTCGGCGGAGAATGGGGAGGCGCAGCATTGCTGTCCGTTGAAAGCGCGCCGAAAAATAAAAAAGCCTTTTACAGTAGCGGTGTACAAGTTGGCTACGGTGTAGGGTTACTGCTTTCAACTGGACTGGTTTCTCTGATTAGTATGATGACGACTGACGAGCAGTTTTTGAGCTGGGGCTGGCGCATTCCTTTCCTGTTTAGCACCGTACTGGTGTTGGGGGCATTGTGGGTGCGTAATGGTATGGAGGAATCCGCTGAATTTGAGCAACAGCAACATAATCAAGCGGCAGTGAAAAAGCGAATCCCTGTTATCCAGGCACTGTTACTACATCCAGGGGCTTTTCTGAAGATTATTGCGCTGCGACTGTGCGAGTTGCTGACGATGTATATCGTTACCGCCTTTGCGCTTAACTACTCAACCCAGAATATGGGGCTGCCACGCGAATTATTCCTGAATATTGGTTTGCTGGTGGGAGGGTTAAGCTGCCTGACAATTCCCTGTTTTGCCTGGCTTGCCGATCGTTTTGGTCGCCGCAGGGTTTATATCACTGGCGCAGTTATCGGAACCTTAAGCGCGTTTCCTTTCTTCATGGCGCTCGAGGCTCAATCCATTTTCTGGATAGTCTTCTTCTCCATTATGCTGGCGAATATTGCGCATGACATGGTGGTTTGTGTGCAACAACCGATGTTCACAGAGATGTTTGGTGCCAGTTATCGCTACAGCGGCGCTGGGGTAGGATATCAAGTTGCCAGTGTGGTAGGTGGAGGATTTACCCCTTTTATTGCCGCCGCCCTCATTACTTATTTTTCCGGGGACTGGCATAGCGTCGCCATTTATTTGCTGGCTGGATGCCTGATTTCCGCAATGACCGCTTTGTTGATGAAAGACAATCAACGCATCTGATGGCCTGGCGAAGATCATTCGATCTTCGCCTTACACTTTTGTTTCACATTCCTGTGACATACTATCGGATGTGCGGTAATTGTATGGAACAGGAGACACACATGAATAATAAGGGCTCCGGTCTGACCCCAGCTCAGGCACTGGATAAACTTGACGCGCTGTATGAGCAATCTGTAGTCGCTTTACGCAATGCCATTGGCAACTATATTAAAAGTGGCGAATTACCTGATGAAAACGCCCGCAAACAAGGTCTTTTTGTCTATCCATCATTGACCGTGACCTGGGATGGCTGCGCCACAAATCCTCCCAAAACACGCGCATTTGGACGTTTTACTCACGCTGGCAGCTATACCACCACTATTACCCGCCCTGCTCTCTTTCGTTCGTATCTCAATGAACAACTAACGTTACTGTATCAAGATTATGGTGCGCACATCTCCGTGCAACCCTCGCAGCATGAAATCCCCTATCCCTATGTCATCGATGGCTCTGAACTGACACTTGATCGTTCGATGAGCGCCGGGCTAACTCGTTACTTCCCGACAACAGAACTGGCGCAAATTGGCGATGAAACTGCAGACGGCATTTATCATCCAACGGAATTTTCTCCGCTATCGCATTTTGATGCGCGCCGGGTCGATTTTTCCCTCGCGCGGTTACGCCATTATACCGGCACGCCAGTCGAACATTTTCAGCCGTTCGTTTTGTTTACCAACTACACACGTTATGTGGATGAATTCGTTCGTTGGGGGTGCAGCCAGATCCTCGATCCTGATAGTCCCTACATTGCTCTTTCCTGTGCTGGAGGGATATGGATCACCGCCGAAACAGAAGCACCTGAAGAAGCGATTTCTGATCTCGCATGGAAAAAACACCAGATGCCAGCATGGCATTTAATCACTGCCGATGGCCAGGGTATTACTCTGGTAAATATTGGTGTGGGGCCATCAAATGCTAAAACCATCTGCGATCATCTGGCGGTGCTACGCCCGGATGTCTGGCTGATGATTGGTCACTGCGGTGGATTACGTGAAAGCCAGTCCATTGGTGATTATGTACTTGCACATGCTTATTTACGCGATGACCACGTTCTTGATGCAGTTTTACC
The DNA here is from genome assembly GCF_002965005.1 of Escherichia sp. MOD1-EC7011. NCBI lineage: Bacteria > Pseudomonadati > Pseudomonadota > Gammaproteobacteria > Enterobacterales > Enterobacteriaceae > Escherichia > Escherichia sp. MOD1-EC7011. The sequence continues at coordinate 48,085 of NZ_PTRD01000039.1, read as the reverse complement.
GCCCGATATCCCTATTCCCAGCATTGCTGAAGTGCAACGCGCGCTTTATGACGCCACCAAACTCGTCAGCGGCAGGCCGGGTGAGGAAGTTAAACAGCGGCTACGTACTGGCACTGTGGTAACTACTGATGACAGGAACTGGGAATTGCGTTACTCGGCTTCTGCACTTCGTTTTAACTTAAGTCGGGCCGTAGCGATTGATATGGAAAGTGCAACCATTGCAGCACAAGGATACCGTTTCCGCGTGCCATACGGGACGCTACTGTGTGTTTCAGATAAGCCATTGCATGGTGAGATTAAACTTCCCGGCCAGGCTAACCGTTTTTATGAAGGTGCGATTTCCGAACACTTGCAGATTGGCATCCGGGCAATTGATTTACTGCGCGCGGAAGGCGATCGACTGCATTCCCGTAAACTGCGCACCTTTAATGAGCCGCCGTTCCGATAATGAGCGAAGATCCTTTGCATCAAGAAAAGATGTGAAGGATTTTATAAGTAAAAAGCAAAAAGCCCGCTATAAAAGCGGGCTTTTCATAATTTGGCTCCTCTGACTGGACTCGAACCAGTGACATACGGATTAACAGTCCGCCGTTCTACCGACTGAACTACAGAGGAATCGTGAGAACGGGGCGAATATTAACGATGCCCATCTACATTGTCAAAGCCTGTTTTTTAATTTTGAAATCGTTTGCTGAAATATTCTGCGTTTTGTCGTTTATTCCGACACAACTGCCTTTTTTTCACACTTTTCATGTTCAGGGCGAGGATATTTCCATAGCCAGCGCCCGGTCACCATCCGCCAGTAAAACAACGCAGCACGCACGGCCCAGTCAGCAAACATCCCCATCCAAACGCCAACCACGCCCCAGCCAAGCATAATTCCCAGCGCATAACCTACTACCACTCGGCATCCCCACATACTCAACATAGATACCCACATAGCGTAGCGGGCATCACGAGCACCTTTAAAACCCGCAGGTAATACCCATGAGGCCGACCAAATAGGCATAAACAAAGCATTTAGCCAAATAAGAATCACAACCACGTGTTTAACCTGGGGATCTTGGGTATAAAATGACGCCATAACCCCGGCAAAGGGAGCCGTTAACCAGGCTATCGCCGTTAACCCAAGGGTGGACAACCAGAAAACATGCCTCAACTGTATTTCTGCTTGCGCTCTCTGCCCTACTCCCAGCCTTCGACCAGTAATTATTGTAGAAGCAGAACCGAGCGCACTCCCTGGTAAATTGATAAGAGCCGCAATCGAAAAAGCGATAAAATTTCCGGCAATAACGCTGGTTCCCATACCAGCAACAAACATTTGTGTTAATAACCGACCACTGGTAAACAATACTGATTCAACGCTCGCGGGAATACCAATCCCCATAACTTCCCAGATAATGCTGAAATTCAATGGCTTAAAATAGCTTTTTAACGAGATTCGTAGTGCAGGATTAAAGCCAATCGCCAGTACCCACAAAATTGCAATTGCGCCAATATAACGGGAAATAGTTAATCCTAGCCCTGCGCCAACAAACCCCAGCCCCTGCCAGGAGAAAAGCCCGTAAATCAATATACCGCTAATAATAATATTAAAAATATTCATGCTACCATTTATAAGTAGCGGTATTTTCGTATTCCCGGCGCCACGAAGTGCCCCACTGCCAATCAAGGTGATGGCAGCGGCTGGATAACTGAGCACCGTCAGTTCCAGATAAGTCAACGCCAGTGCTTTAACCTCTGTCGTGGCATCACCTGCAACAAAATCGATAATTTGTTCGCCAAAATGATGAATGAAAATTGCCAACAGCACGGCAAATAACGTCATGATCACCAATGATTGCCGTGTTGCTACTCTGGCTCGCCGTCGATCACGTTTACCGAGACTAAATGCCACAACGACAGTAGTACCAAGATCGATAGCTGCGAAAAAGGCCATAATGACCATGTTGAAGCTGTCCGCCAACCCAACGCCCGCCATTGCATCTTTTCCCAGCCAACTGACCAGAAAAGTGCTCAGCACGCCCATCAACAGGACACAGGCATTCTCCATAAAGATAGGAACAGCAAGCGGAGTTATCTCGCGCCAGAACAACACGTTGTAACTCTTACGTTTTGAGTGCCAGCGAGTGTGGCGAACAACCTGGCGTAAAGCTGAGAGGATATTCAAAGCCGACCTTAATTGCAGAAAGTGAAACCACATTTCAAATAATGAGGGAGAATCAGAAAAGCTGCAAAGATTTTCGCCGACAAATTGTCTGCAAATGCAACAAACTGTTGATAGAAACGGCAAACGGTTGATGAATTTAAAAAACAGGTTTGACAAATGATTTTTCGCCGTTAAGATGTGCCTCAACAGCGATTCCTCTGTAGTTCAGTCGGTAGAACGGCGGACTGTTAATCCGTATGTCACTGGTTCGAGTCCAGTCAGAGGAGCCAAATTATGAAAAGCCCGCTTTGATAGCGGGCTTTTTGCTATATCTGATAATCAATTTCCTCTTCACTATTTTCCATCACCTGCCGCTTAATATCCTCAACCGACAATCCAGCATTGCACAATTCCAGAAAACGCCAGACGTAGTTACGCTGTAGTTGTCCTCGTTTCAGTCCCAACCAGACGGTACTGGCATCGAAAAGATGCCGCGTATCCAGACGAATTAAATTCTCTTCCTCTTGCTCACCGCTGGATTGTTCGGCAACTAATCCTATCCCCAAACCGAGGGCGACATAGGTTTTGATGACATCAGAATCCTGCGCACTTAATACAATATCTGCCAGCAAACCTTTGCGGACAAAGGCGTCATCAATACGTGAGCGCCCCGTAATTCCCTGTCGGTAAGTGATCAACGGCCACTTCGCTATTGATTCCAGCGTCAATGGCGTAATTTGTGTTAAGGGATGATCGACAGGAACGAGCAAACTATGGTGCCAACGAAACCACGGGAAAGCGACGAGTTGGGGATCATTACTCAAACGCTCACTGGCTATACCAATATCAGCTCCGCCGTTTTGTAGCAGAGTCGCAATTTCCTGCGGCGTCCCCTGGATAAGCTCGAGTCGCACTTCGGGGAAAAGTTCGCGAAAGGCTTTAATGACCCCAGGCAAGCTGTAACGAGCCTGAGTATGCGTCGTTGCAATAGTGAGTACGCCAGATGTGTCGTTGGTAAACAGGTCTGCAAGCCGTCGAACATTACTGGCTTCATTCAGAATACGTTCTGCAATGACCAGTAATGCTTTGCCCGGTTCAGTCATGCCAAGCAGCCGCTTGCCACGACGAACGAATATTTCGATACCAAGTTCATCCTCCAGCTCTCGAATATGACGGCTGACACCTGACTGTGAGGTAAAGAGCATATTCGCGACCTCTGTCAGATTGTAATCCTGACGGGCAGCTTCGCGGATTATCTTTAGTTGTTGGAAATTCACGGTAAACTCCGGGCATATCAAACATCCATTATTGTTAGAGTCTAATGCCCGGCATAACAAATAATAAAAACCCGCATCTTATTCCATCCAGGTATAACGTTTAGCTCACCAATTGCCATTGTCTTTTTTCCATGGCTGGAGAACTAATCACTGACAATAATAGCTCTTTAACTGCCTGCGCCTGTGGCGATAAAACTGATCTGGTGGGTAAGTTTAATGACAACGAGAGATTCATTGAAGGCGTGGTAATACGTGACATCCAACCGTTAACTGCGGCACATAACGAACGTGCGGCCGATTCAGGTAATACTGCAACGCCCATACCGCTGGCAATCGCAGCGGTAAGCGTAGCGATAGACTCAATTTCACCGATGACTTTCGCTGTAAGCCGGCGCAGGGAAAAAGCTTCATCAACACGAAGTCTTACTACACTGTAATCGCTGGGAAGGAAGAGGTTCATTTGCGCTATCGCATTAACATCAACGCTTTGCCCTGGGCAATCCTGAGTTCCGACAAGATACAGATCCTCTTTTAACAAAGTCTGACTGGATACACCAGACACAGGGGAATGCTCATAAACCACCGCCATATCAAGCTGGTTGTTTATAAGTTTTTCGTTAAGCACAGCACCGCTATTTTCATGGAGATAGATAACGACCTCCGGAAATTCAGTGCGTACCGCCTGTAATAAAGGCATGGTGATAGATGACGCTGCGGTTCCTGGCGCAAAGCCAATCGAGACTTGACCTGACAATGTCTGACCTACATTATGCACCGCCAGTTGGGCCTGTTCACACTGACGTAAAATTGCCCGCGCATGGGTATAGAGAATTTTTCCGGCGTCTGTCGGCGTAACGCCACGTTTTGTGCGAATCAAAAGTTGCTGATTTAGCTCACCTTCCAGCGTGGCAACCTGCTGACTGAGCGCAGGCTGTGCTATATGCAATACTTCCGCAGCCTGAGTCAGGCTACCAATATCTACAATTTTGACGAAGTATTTCAAGCGTCTAAAGTTCATGGTGCCTCCGGTTTTTTTAAGCGTCAGCCCGAGTGCCGACATTACTAACAACCAGATTGCAAGATACTTGCCAGTTTCGTTTTGGCGTTGATACGAAAGCTAATCGCCCGTCAAATAAGAGATTATGATTGTTTCGTCATTGGCGCTTTAAGCCAGGAGAAGCATTCCCTGCCCCATGAAAGGATGTCATGCACCACGATGGAACATGATTAAAAAGATTGAAAGTTCATCATTTTGTTGAAATTGGCAGCAAACGAACAAAAAAATGCATTTCCCCCTTTGACATCGCCATGTACTGCCATTAATATGCGCCCCGTTCTCACGATTCCTCTGTAGTTCAGTCGGTAGAACGGCGGACTGTTAATCCGTATGTCACTGGTTCGAGTCCAGTCAGAGGAGCCAAATTCAAAAAAGCCTGCTTTAGAGCAGGCTTTTTGCTTTTTATACAACAGCTATTTTAAAACATCTGCTTTGAGCCAGAGTTAATTTGTACTGGCATTCCCGATCGACGTTGCAACGCAGCATTCGCGCGATTCACATCAACTTCTTGCCCGTTGATAAACGCCCGCAAGGAAGGCGTCACCGGCAATGGCACTTTTCGGTCGGACTCATATTCTGCACGATTGCGCGACAGCGGCTCATGAACTTCCAGCCACTTTGAACCATCCGGCTCCGTTGTGTATTTCACTGGCTGATCAATAAGTTGCACGCGCGTCCCTACCGGAACATTATCAAACAGATATTTGATATCGTCATTGCGCAGACGAATACAACCCTGACTTACCCGTAGGCCAATCCCAAAATTGGCATTAGTACCGTGAATGGCATATAACCTGCCGATATAAATAGCGTACAACCCCATAGGATTATCGGGTCCGGCTGGGACAAATGCAGGCAGACTCTCCCCACGCTTTGCATATTCACGACGAGTGTTAGGGGTTGGCGTCCAGGTTGGTGCTTCTTGTTTACGCTCAACGGCTGTCACCCAATTACGCGGGGTTTCTCGTCCAGCCTGACCAATACCAATAGGAAACACTTCCACAGTATTACTGTCTGGTGGGTAGTAATACAGACGCATCTCGGCGACATTAACCACAATCCCTTTTCGCACAGTGGCGGGTAAAATCAGTTGCTGCGGAATGGTGAGCTGCGAACCAGACTTCGGCAAGAAAACATCAGCCCCCGGATTCGCTTCCAGCATATTACTCAGCCCTTGTCCGTACTGCGCGGCAAAAGTTTCCAGCGGCTGGGTATTGTGATCGGGAACCGTTACTGTAAGTTGCTGCCCCACTAAACGACTCCCCTCTGGGGGTAATGGATAAGTTACCGCCAGGCTATTATGACTGGCAAAAAGCAGAGCAAATGAACAAAGAATATTTACACGACGCATCATATCCCTTTCCTAAGTCGCGAAAGCCATCCGATAAGTATAGCTTTTATCAGACTTTTCGTTTTTTACTGCTCAATTCAGAAGTTGTATTCCCCGGTAGAATAATGTTGCTGGCAGCAAGTTCGCCCATGTTGTTGTATATCGCGCAAGCAGCTTCGATGATGGGTATCGCCAGCGCCGCACCACTCCCCTCACCTAAACGCATTTCCATATTGATATACGGCTCCAGCTCCAAATGTGCCAACGCAATACGCGCCCCTTTTTCTGCCGACAAATGGGAAGGAATAAGATACGGTTTGATTGCAGGTGACATCTGGCACGCAGCAAGCGCGGCGGCATAAGAAAGAAAGCCATCCAGCAACACGGGTAAACCACAGGAAGCGGCTCCTGAGATCACGCCAGCCATTCCGACCAAATCAAATCCACCAACTTTTGCCAGTACATCAACACCATCCAGCGGATTCGGTTGATTCAACGTAATTGCCCGACGAACAACATCAACTTTGTTTGCCAGTTTATCTGTCGGCAGATTTGCGCCAATACCAACCACTTCTTCGGGATCGCGTCCAGTAATTGTGCTGACTATCGCCGCAGCCGGCGTCGTGTTTGCCATTCCCAGCTCACCCACGCCAAACAACGTGACGCCATTTTTCGCCAGTTCACGCGTATAACGAATGACTTCCAGAAGCAACTCTTCAACCTGACAGCGGCTCATTGCAGGACCTGAAGCTATATTGCCGCTACCTCGAGCGACACGCATGTTGATAAGTCCGGGTATTGGCTCCGCAGTATCTATCCCTACATCAATTACATGAACTTTAGCCCCCGCCTGTGCTGCCAGGACACACACGCCGGTTGTTCCGCGTGTCATATTTTCAGCCTGAATGGCTGTCACCGCTTTCGGGGAAATAGCGACACCTTCATCCCAGACGCCGTGATCGGCACACATAACCACTACCGCTTTTTTACCCACATGAGGAACACCATTCAGCCCCGGCATTCCTGCCAGTTGTACGGCAAGCGCCTCCAGCCTCCCCAGACTACCGACGGGTTTGAGTAACCCGTCAATATGCCGTTGTGCGCGCGACATAGCAGCATGATCGATGGCCGGGATCGTATTCAGTAAATCGGCAAGTGTTTGCATGTTGCGTCTCTTTATAGCAGCGCCAGCAGAAAGACCAGCTCACCAAGCTCTATGGCAGCTCCCAGCGTATCGCCGGTTTGCCCGCCCAGTGTACGTTTGAAAAGCTGACCGAGGACGAAAATTGCCACCATCGTCACCACCATAGCAGCCACACCATGCATACCAGGCAGTAATACAGCAGCAAAAATTACGGCTAAGCCTAGTGTGACGCAGGTTTGTCGCCCATCAATTTTGCCAATGAACACATTGCCAAGCCCTTCTTCCCGGGCATAACGATGACGATACATCAATAATGCGGCAGTACCACGGCTGACAGCACATGCTGCAGCCAGCGATGCCAGGATAGGCTCACCACGCAGAGCCAGTTCGCTCAAAATCAAAATCTTTCCCAGCACAACAAAAATCAATGCCAGACCGCCGTGGGTGCCTAAACGGCTATCACGCATGATTTCCAACATACGATCTCGGCTACGTGCAGAAAATACACCATCACAGGTATCTGCCAGACCGTCCAGGTGGAATCCCCCTGTCATCAGCGCCAGAACCAGCACGCTAAATAGTGCCGCCAGGGGTACACCACACCATACCTGCAACACCATGAAGACCAGCCCACTAATCGCACCAAGCAATAACCCAATTAAGGGAAAAGTAATGATACCGCGAGAATAATGTTCGAAATCCAGCCCCTGGGACCAACGACGCGGTACAGGCAGACGCGTAATGAAAGAGAGCATCGCCCAAAATAATTTACTCATTTGATTTTTACTCCAATACCCGAAACCACCAGCCATACTTCATCTGCCGCAGCGGCCAGTTGCTGATTCACTCGCCCGGCAATATCACGAAAATGTCGCGCCAGACGATTCTCCGGCACAATACCCATTCCCACTTCATTGGTCACTAATACGACCTTTGCAGGGCAACGTTGACAGGCAGCAATCAACAACTGAATCTCGCCATTTATCGCTTGCTCCATCGCCACATAATCCCATCCTTCAGGATCTTTATCGCCGCCATAATCAAACAACAGATTAGTCACCATTGTCGTAATGCATTCCAGCAACACAGCGTTCTGCGGATTAATGTCTGCATTAATTAACTCATCAAGCTGCTGCCAGCGTTCCACCGTGTGCCAATGCGCCGGACGCCCCTGCCGATGATGCTCAATCCGTGCCGCCATCTCATCATCAAGGATTTGCGAAGTGGCGATATACAGAACCTGTGGAGTATCCCCAATAAGCGCCTCGGCGTGCCGACTCTTCCCGCTCCGTGCACCACCTGTCACCAAAATCATCATACGGACTCCTGGTTCAATTGTATGATGGTATTCATTGACCAGAACCATCGTTGCTGATCGTAATAACATTTCCGCAATTAATACTGCGCGTAATGAAAATAAAAATCCAGCGTTCTCAATCCATTACGAACGAAGGCGGTGTTGTGAAATAGTCCGATTTCCCTGTGTAAACTTCTGGCAGAATGTGTCATTGGCAATATTTTCACTGCGTTGACATATTTCATTCAGATAATGGATTAATGCTACTGCACCACCAGCCGAACCAGCCAGCAAACGGGCATTATGCCGTGTGATTACGATTACCGTCGCGCCATCAGGATGAGAGAAATTTTCTGGTATGGAGACCCTGTTTTCAGCAATCAATAACAGCACTGAATAATCGGTATACGCGTCTGATAACGATTGAACAGCCCCACCTTTAAAAGGCAAGAAACCTTGCTGCCAGTCCTCACCAACAAAACAGGTCATTGGCAACATTTCAGCCAGATATTTCGCCAGATTAATATCGCCAGAGGAGAGGCAAAAAAGGGCTATCGATTCGGGTTTTATCGTTTTCATATCCCCCGTCCTCCGCTTCGTTTCCTGTAATGACGGTCAGGCTGATATACCATGAAAAACGATTGCCGCGCATTGAGAGCAGCCCAGGTGCCTGTCGGCACTACAATGAAGGAACTAAATGATGCCGCCATACCCTGATCCTCTCAGGGTGGTAGGGGTATAAAGACGCGCCAATACTCAACCGGGCGCTTCCGGACAACCCACTTCCCACCGAAGTTGTTGGTATTGACTGACAGGCTGGTCTTCTGGCTTCGCATCATCCTTCCCCGGCCTTCCCAATCTCGCGATCAGTGGTATTTTCGGGGTTGTCAGCATTACAGCAGCGGGGGCTGCGAGGGATTTTCACCCTCTTCCCAGGCACAAATGTGCCGAACCTGTCAGCGTATGTTATGAGCTGATCTCACTTATCCCATAACACGTAAATAACGTTAATTAATATTGCCAGCGTCTATTTAATCATCCCTCATTTTCCACATTAATTTTATGCTGTTTCCGCTGCTACATTTTCACTAATTTGCTGACGATATACCTGCGGAGTCACCTGATACGTCTGGCGAAAAACTTTGCAGAAATAACTGGTTTGTGAGAAGCCTAAATTACGCGCGATACTGGCGATACTCCAGTCACTATGGCACAGCAGCTCACGCGCGCTGGCCATTCGTTGTTGGTTTACCCACGCATTAAAACCAATCCCATGATATTTCTTAAACAACTTACTGAAATAATAAGGACTTAGATAAACATGCGAGGCAACATCTTCCAGACGCAAATCGTCTGACAAATGTGCATCGATATAGCGCAATGCTTTTTTCATTTTATTATCATGGGGATTAGGCGCACGGGTCTGACGAACTGAACCCGAATGAGGTTTATTCTCTTTAATAACGACAAAATTGAGTTGCTTTTTGAGGCAATTTTCCACAATCAACTTCAATAAATCAGCAGAGGCCATAACTCTCGAGTAATCCATCTCAGGAACTTTGCGAAATTCATTAAGTAGTTCTGGGTCGGCTTGCCAACAATCATCGACATTCAGAATATTGATCAAATCAACATCATCATTACGCAGGCGAACTTGTCCACACAACACAAAGCCGACTAAATGCCCGGCAATCACCAGAGGAATAGAGAAATCAGTTAACCCTGCATGACAGCGGTAAATACAAGGCTGATCTGATTTAGAGGCTTCCAGACCACCACAACGATCGCTCATGCGACAGCGAGTGCTAAGCTGAGGGTGTTGGCGCATCATCTGACAAAATGGAGTGAAGTTAAACAGCTCGGAGATTTCATCACCGTGGATATTGACCACGACAACCGCAAGACTAGTCGCCTGCGCAAAATCCTGTGCGATTTTATTAATGAGTTCTGAATTAAGTGTCGCCGCAGAAATCATGATAAAACCTCCCAGTTAATTTATTGTTATGGTAAAACAATTGTTTTACATTTAATCTTCACATCATCCTTAATGATTTACTGACGAGAAGCAAAACGGACAATAACAAAAGCCTCCATGAAGCGGGAGACTTTTTAATAAGTTCGGAAAGCAGATCACAAACACTAAAAAAATAAACGTTTATAACTGCCAGGCTATTTCACTATTCGCTGTTCTCTTTAGGCGTAACACTATTGACAGGTAAATTTTGTGCAATAAGAAAGCGATAAATCGCCGCGCCAGCACAGGCTCCAATGACCGGAGCAATAATGGGTACAATGAAATAAGGAATATTACGTCCGCCAGTCATCGCAATTTCTCCCCAACCAGCAAGCCAGGTGAAAATTTTTGGTCCAAAATCACGCGCTGGATTCATGGCAAAACCGGTTAATGATCCGGTAGAAGCACCAATAACAGCAACCAGAATACCAATAAGTAAAGGCGCAAGCGGCCCTTTGGGTACGCCATTGCCGTCATCGGTCAACGCCATAATCAACCCCATTAACATGGACGTTATGACCACTTCAACCAAGGCAGCCTGCCATACATTTATCGCTGCTGCCGGGTAAGTACTGAAGATACTGGCGAGTTGTAAACTTTCTGCACTACCACGAACCATATTGTGAGCAGATTCAAAATCGGCAAACAAATTGCTGTATAAAAAATATGCCAGAACTGCGCCACCAAAGGCTCCCGCTAATTGCGCCACACAAAATGGCAGCACTTTACGACCAGGAAAAGCGGCAAACAACCACAAAGCAATAGTAACCGCCGGGTTAAGATGAGCACCGGAAATGCCTGCCGTAAGGTAAACAGCAAGTGAAATACCTAACCCCCAAATAATACAAATTTCCCACAGTCCCAGGCTTGCACCGGCAAGTTTTAGGGCACACAAACAACCAATGCCAAAAAAGAGGAACAGTCCGGTGCCCAAAAACTCGGCAACGCATTGCGCCTTGAGTGAATCATTCATACTGACACCTTTTTCACAGAGTTTTTTCTTTATCAGCCAACAATGCGCTGATTGTTGTGTATATCGAACGCAACTATAAAAATTGCGCGGGAAAAAATATTGCCAACATGCATGTCAGATTCGTGGAAAAATAGTGTTGCTATAGCAAATTATTGTCATTGCTATAGCATTCACTACAGCAATCATCACTATTGGCGTTATATATATCGCCAATCTGATACAATAAAAAATTGCCATGCCTGCATAATAAAATTTAAACAAATATCACAGTTAATTTCAGAAAACCAAACTCGACGAAGTATTATTTCAAATTAAAACACCGTCCCCAATGCAATTAATTCACATTAAACCACGTCAAAAACAACCAATAAATGAATAACATATAATCTCTGAAAGCAATTTTATAATATTTGCCCTCTATTAATTTTTCTCATTAGCGATTAAGTCAGCCATTCTTTTTCCTCGCTTTTTTTTATAGTCATATCGTCAAAAAATCCAGGCGAGGTCTTTATGCAACAAGAAGCGTTAGGAATGGTAGAAACCAAAGGATTAACTGCCGCCATAGAGGCCGCAGACGCCATGGTGAAGTCGGCAAATGTATTGCTGGTCGGCTACGAAAAAATTGGTTCCGGGCTGGTGACCGTCATCGTTCGTGGTGATGTCGGGGCGGTTAAAGCGGCAACAGATGCAGGTGCCGTCGCTGCGCGTAATGTCGGCGAAGTGAAAGCCGTACACGTTATCCCCCGCCCACATACCGATGTCGAAAAAATCTTACCAAAGGGAATTAACCCATGAGCAGCAGTGAACTGGTCGAACAGATCATGGCGCAGGTCATCGCACGCGTAGCGACACCGAAGCATGAGGTTCTCCCGGAAACCAATCATCAAACACGAGAGACGGCTATGGCAGAAAAAAGCTGCACGTTAACGGAATTTGTTGGCACCGCTATTGGCGACACTGTAGGTCTGGTCATTGCAAACGTTGATAGCGCCCTATTGGACGCGATGAAACTTGAAAAACGCTATCGCTCCATTGGCATTCTGGGCGCACGTATTGGTGCAGGGCCACACATTATGGCCGCTGATGAAGCCGTAAAAGCCACCAACACCGAAGTTATTAGCATTGAACTTCCTCGCGATACTAAAGGCGGTGCCGGACACGGCTCGTTAATCCTTTTAGGTGGCAACGATGTTTCCGACGTGAAACGCGGTATTGAAGTTGCTCTAAAAGAACTCGACAGAACCTTTGGTGATGTCTATGCCAACGAAGCCGGACATCTGGAACTGCAATATACCGCCCGCGCCAGCTATGCACTGGAAAAAGCGTTTGGCGCACCACTGGGTCGCGCTTGCGGCGTTATTGTCGGCGCTCCTGCCGCTGTGGGTGTTCTGATGGCCGATACCGCCCTGAAGTCCGCCAATGTGGATGTCGTGGCATACAGCTCCCCGGCTCATGGCACCAGCTTTAGCAATGAGGTCATCCTGATTATCTCAGGAGACTCCGGCGCAGTCCGTCAGGCGGTCATCTCCGCACGCGAAATCGGTAAAACCGTACTTTCGACTCTCGGCGATACACCGAAAAACGATCGCCCTTCCTACATCTGAATTCCCTGAGGCAGATTCATGAGATCGAAAAGATTTGAAGCACTGGCAAAACGCCCGGTCAACCAGGACGGTTTCGTTAAAGAGTGGATTGAAGAAGGCTTCATTGCGATGGAAAGCCCGAACGATCCTAAACCGTCAATCAAAATTGTTAACGGCGTCGTCACCGAACTGGATGGGAAACCTGCCAGCCAGTTTGACCTGATCGACCATTTTATCGCCCGCTACGGTATCAATCTCGCGCGCGCCGAAGAAGTCATCGCAATGGATTCGGTTAAACTTGCCAATATGTTGTGCGATCCAAATGTCAAACGTAGCGATATTGTTCCCTTGACCACTGCGATGACGCCCGCCAAAATCGTCGAAGTGGTTTCACAGATGAACGTGGTAGAGATGATGATGGCGATGCAGAAAATGCGCGCTCGTCGAACACCATCGCAACAGGCTCACGTCACCAACATCAAAGACAATCCGGTACAAATTGCTGCCGACGCGGCTGAAGGCGCATGGCGCGGATTTGACGAACAGGAAACCACCGTTGCCGTTGCTCGCTATGCACCGTTCAACGCCATCGCTCTTCTGGTCGGTTCACAGGTAGGACGCCCGGGCGTGTTGACCCAGTGTTCACTGGAGGAAGCCACCGAACTGAAACTCGGTATGTTAGGCCATACCTGCTACGCCGAAACGATTTCTGTCTACGGCACGGAACCTGTTTTCACCGACGGCGACGATACACCGTGGTCAAAAGGATTTCTCGCGTCATCTTATGCTTCTCGCGGCTTAAAAATGCGCTTTACTTCCGGCTCCGGCTCTGAAGTGCAGATGGGCTATGCGGAAGGTAAATCAATGCTTTACCTTGAGGCTCGTTGCATTTACATCACCAAAGCCGCAGGTGTTCAGGGTCTACAGAACGGTTCCGTAAGCTGCATCGGCGTTCCATCGGCAGTGCCGTCAGGCATCCGCGCAGTGCTGGCGGAAAACTTAATTTGTTCATCACTGGATCTGGAATGCGCCTCCAGTAATGACCAGACCTTTACCCACTCAGATATGCGCCGTACCGCACGTTTTCTGATGCAGTTTCTGCCAGGCACCGACTTTATCTCTTCCGGTTTTTCCGCTGTGCCGAACTACGACAACATGTTTGCTGGTTCAAACGAAGATGCCGAAGACTTCGATGATTACAACGTCATTCAACGTGACCTCAAGGTTGATGGTGGCCTGCGACCAGTGCGCGAAGAAGATGTTATCGCTATCCGCAATAAAGCCGCACGCGCTTTACAGGCTGTTTTTGCCGGTATGGGATTACCCCCTATCACCGATGAAGAGGTCGAAGCGGCAACCTATGCCCACGGTTCGAAAGATATGCCAGAGCGCAACATCGTGGAAGACATCAAGTTCGCCCAGGAAATTATCAATAAAAACCGTAACAGCCTGGAAGTGGTGAAAGCCCTGGCGCAAGCCGGTTTTACCGATGTCGCCCAGGACATGCTCAACTTGCAAAAAGCAAAACTGACCGGCGACTATCTCCATACCTCCGCCATTATCGTCGATGACGGACAAGTGCGCTCTGCGGTCAATGACGTCAATGATTACGCCGGACCGGCTACAGGTTATCGCCTGCAAGGGGAACGCTGGGAAGAGATCAAAAATATTCCCGGTGCACTTGATCCCAACGATATTGACTAAGGGTGAGAAATGGAAATTAACGAAAAATTACTACGTCAGATAATCGAAGACGTGCTGGCAGAAATGCAAACCAGCGATAAGTCCGTTTCATTTCGCGCACCGGTCTCTTCCGCACCGGATAGCGAAAGTTTTCTGACCGAAATTGGCGAAGCCCAACAAGGCACTCAGCAAGATGAAGTTATTATCGCTGTAGGCCCGGCGTTTGGCCTGGCGCAAACCGTCAATATCATCGGTATTCCGCATAAAAACATATTGCGCGAAGTGATTGCCGGTATCGAAGAAGAAGGTGTTAAAGCCCGTGTGATTCGCTGCTTTAAATCGTCTGATGTTGCCTTCGTGGCGGTTGAAGGCGATCGTCTCAGCGGTTCCGGCATTGCTATTGGTATTCAGTCAAAAGGCACCACAGTTATCCACCAGCAAGGTCTTCCTCCCTTGTCTAACCTGGAACTTTTTCCACAAGCACCTTTGCTGACGCTGGAAACTTATCGCCAGATTGGCAAAAACGCCGCGCGTTATGCGAAGCGCAAGTCTCCACAACCTGTTCCGACCCTCAACGATCAAATGGCGCGGCCGAAATACCAGGCCAAGTCCGCCATCTTACATATCAAAGAGACTAAGTACGTGGTCACTGGCAAAAAACCGCAAGAACTGCGCGTGACGTTTTAACAAAGGAAACCTTCATGAATACCGATGCAATTGAGTCGATGGTCAGGGACGTGTTGAACCGAATGAACAGTCTCCAGGATACAGCTCCTGTCTCTGCGCCATCCCACTCATCAACACTGAACGCAAAAGTGAGTGATTACCCGCTGGCAAATAAACATCCAGAATGGGTCAAAACGGCGACGAATAAAACGCTCGACGATTTCACCCTGGAAAATGTACTCAGCGATAAAGTCACCGCCCAGGACATGCGCATAACCCCGGAAACGTTGCGCATTCAGGCCGCAATTGCCAGAGATGCTGGACGCGATCGCCTGGCGATGAATTTTGAACGCGCCGCCGAGCTTACCTCAGTGCCGGATGATCGCATCCTCGAAATCTACAATGCGTTACGCCCTTATCGTTCGACTAAGCAAGAACTCATTGCCATTGCCGACGATCTTGAGCGTTGTTATCAGGCCAGAATTTGTGCCGCTTTTGTCCGTGAAGCTGCGGAACTCTATGTCGAGCGTAAAAAACTGAAAGGCGACGATTAAGGGCGAACTATGCGATATATAGCAGGCATTGATATCGGCAACTCATCCACAGAGGTTGCGCTGGCAACACTCAGTGCGTCTGGCGAATTGTCGTTCGTGAGCAGCGCCCTGGCAGAAACCACCGGAATCAAAGGTACGTTGCGTAACGTACATGGCATTCAGGAGGCACTCGCGCAGGCAACGAAAAAAGTCGGCATCAATGTTAGCGATATTTCGCTTATTCGTATCAACGAAGCAACCCCGGTCATTGGCGATGTGGCGATGGAAACCATTACGGAAACCATTATCACTGAATCAACCATGATCGGTCACAACCCGAAAACTCCAGGCGGAGTGGGGCTGGGTGTAGGACTCACCATCACTCCGCAAGAGTTGTTAACACGCCCGGCGGACACACCGTACATTCTGGTCGTGTCATCGGCTTTTGATTTTGCCGATATCGCAACCATGATAAATGCCTCCGTGCGTGCCGGATATCAGCTGACAGGCGTTATTCTGCAACGCGACGATGGCGTGCTGGTCAGTAACCGACTGGAAAACCCTTTACCCATTGTTGATGAAGTCCTCTACATCGATCGTATTCCGCTCGGCATGTTAGCTGCTATTGAAGTCGCTGTTCCCGGGAAAGTTATCGAAACCCTTTCTAACCCATATGGGATTGCCACCGTTTTCGCCCTCAATGCTGAAGAGACTAAAAATATCGTTCCTGTCGCACGGGCGCTAATCGGCAACCGTTCAGCTGTGGTCGTGAAAACGCCTTCTGGCGACGTTAAAGCCCGTTCGATACCCGCCGGAAATATCGAGTTTCTTTCTGCCGGGCGCACAACTCGGGTTGATGTTGCCGCTGGTGCCGATGCAATAATGAAAGCAGTCGGTGAATGCCCAAAACTGGAAAATGTGACGGGCGAACCGGGCACCAACATCGGCGGGATGCTGGAAAATGTTCGCCAGACCATGGCGGAGCTGACCAATAAACCCAGCAACGAAATTTTTATTCAGGATTTATTGGCGATAGATACCTCAGTTCCCGTCAGCGTTACCGGTGGTCTGGCAGGCGAATTTTCACTGGAACAGGCTGTTGGTATAGCGTCAATGGTGAAATCCGACCGTCTGCAAATGGCG
Source organism: Escherichia sp. MOD1-EC7011 (assembly GCF_002965005.1). Taxonomy (NCBI): domain Bacteria; kingdom Pseudomonadati; phylum Pseudomonadota; class Gammaproteobacteria; order Enterobacterales; family Enterobacteriaceae; genus Escherichia; species Escherichia sp. MOD1-EC7011. The sequence continues at coordinate 31,236 of NZ_PTRD01000039.1, read as the reverse complement.
ATGATCGCCAGTGAAATTAAGCAAAAACTGCATGTTGATGTTCAGGTCGGAGGCGCAGAAGCAGAGGCAGCCATTCAGGGAGCGTTAACTACCCCAGGAACTACACGTCCCCTGGCAATTCTGGACTTAGGCGCAGGTTCTACCGATGCCTCCATCATCAATCAAAAAGGAGAAATGATTGCCACTCACCTTGCGGGAGCGGGCGACATGGTGACGATGATTATCGCCAGGGAACTGAGCTTAAATGATCGCTATCTGGCAGAAGAGATCAAAAAACACCCACTAGCAAAAGTAGAAAGCCTGTTCCACTTACGCCATGAAGACGGCAGCGTTCAGTTCTTCCCTACTCCACTATCCCCTCAGGTATTTGCCCGCGTTTGTGTGGTGAAACCCGACGAACTGGTGCCCATTCCCGGTGATATAACGCTGGAAAAAGTGCGAACCATTCGTCGCAGTGCAAAAGAGCGGGTCTTCGTAACGAACGCCCTGCGCGCACTACGTCAGGTGAGTCCTGGTGGAAATATTCGCAACATTCCGTTCGTCGTTCTGGTGGGCGGCTCTTCACTGGATTTCGAAGTCCCGCAGTTAGTCACCGATGCGTTGGCACATTATCGACTGGTCGCAGGGCGCGGGAATATCCGTGGTAGAGAAGGCCCGCGCAATGCGGTGGCTACCGGGCTACTCATCTCCTGGCACAAGGCGTCGGTTCATGGAAAGTAAAGAGCGAGCACCAACCATTGTCGTCACTGAAATCGGTGACTGTATCAATAAATGGAATGAGGTTCTTCTTGGCATTGAAGAGGAAGGTATTCCCTTTCGCATTCAACACATTCCATCAGGTGAAATCATCGATAGCGCCTGGCAGGCTGCTCGTCAGTCTCCCCTGTTGGTTGGCATAGCCTGTGACCAGGAAAAACTGATTGTGCATTACAAAAACTTACCGGCATCAGAGCCACTGTTTACGCTGATGCATCAACAAGATAACCATGCCCGGCGCAGCACCGGCAATAACGCAGCCCGGCTGGTCAAAGGGATTCCCTTCAAGGAATACCACTCATAATCCACAGGAGAAACACCGTATGAATAACGCACTGGGACTGGTTGAAACAAAAGGGTTAGTCGGCGCGATTGAAGCCGCAGACGCCATGGTTAAATCCGCCAACGTACAACTGGTCGGCTATGAAAAGATTGGTTCAGGTCTGATCACAGTGATGGTGCGCGGCGATGTTGGCGCAGTAAAAGCCGCCGTTGACGCGGGGAGCGCCGCCGCAAGCGCCGTTGGCGAAGTGAAATCCTGCCATGTCATCCCACGACCGCACAGCGATGTTGAGGCCATTTTACCAAAATCTGCATAACCCAATTCGCTAAGGAGCACAGCGTGAAGCAATCACTGGGATTACTTGAAGTCAGTGGTCTGGCACTCGCCATCAGTTGCGCGGATGTTATGGCAAAAGCCGCGTCCATCACGCTGGTTGGTCTTGAGAAGACCAATGGCTCAGGCTGGACGCTCATTAAAATCACCGGTGACGTCGCCTCGGTTAATGCAGCGATCGAGACGGGTGCCAGCTTCGCCGGGCAGCGAAATGGCTTTGTCGCGCACAAAGCAATTGCCCGTCCGGGAGAGGGAATACTGTCCCGCACAACAGAAGCATTGAATGTAAGGGTTGAAGCTAGCGAAACACCAGCAGCCACAGTCACCCCGGAGAGTATCAGTTGTAATTTGTGTCTTGATCCGGCGTGTCAACGGCAAAAAGGTGAGCCACGTTCACTTTGCCTCCACTCCGATAAGCGAGAGGAGTAACAATGGACAAACAAACCTTGCAAGAAACAGTGAGCCAGGTTCTGGATGAGATGCGCGAGCGCCCTATCCCTCTGGGCGTCTCCAGTCGTCATATTCACCTTTCAACTGCGGATTATGTGCGCCTTTTTCCTGAACAACCGATCAGCGAGAAAAAACCGTTATTGCAACCAGGTCAATTCGCTGCTGAACAAGTTGTTACGCTGGTGGGACCAAAAGGCAAATTGCACAACGTTCGCTTGTTGGGACCGCTACGCAACGCAAGCCAGGTGGAAATTTCCCGGACAGATGCCAGAACGTTGGGGATCACCGCTCCGCTACGCATGTCAGGCGATCTCAGCGGCACACCGGGGATTCGGCTGATAAGTCCGTTTGCCGAACTGGAAATCGCTTCTGGCGTAATTGTCGCGCAACGGCATATCCATATGTCTCCGCTTGATGCCCTGATTTATGGCGTTACGCATGGCGATAAAGTGGCGGTCGCCATTGAAGGTGATGAGCGACGACTGATATTCGATAACGTGGCTGTTCGCGTCTCACCGGATATGCGTCTTGAAATGCATATTGACACCGACGAAGCCAACGCTGCAGGCGCTGATAATCCTGACGTTTTTGCCATGCTGGTGGCGCTGCCATGAATCATGTGCTGATGCAACGCATTGTTGACGAAGTGATTTTTCGCCTGAAACAACGTGCGGAAAAAACACTCACGCTGACCGTTTCGCAACTGCGAGAAGCCAGCGTTCACAAGATAGTTCATCAGTATGCATCGTTACAAATTCGATACGTCGATCTGCCGTTGTTGCGACAGCTTGCAGAGAACGATACGTCAGGCGGAGCAGTAACCCACCTTCACGAGGCGTTAGCATGGGGAATGCACCTTCAATTATCGTTGCAGCGTCATTTACTGAACACCATTGAATTGAAGACTCTCGCCCGTCTACCGCTAAGCTGGTGCGACGAACAAGGACAACCAATCCACCTTCATCGTGGTCGACTTTTAAGTTATGCCGATGTAGCACCGTTATGCGCGGGGATACTGGTACTACAGCGGAAATGTTGTGTGACCGCACTTGCGCGTGAAGCGGCAATTACCCGAAACATTCAGTTAATCAGGCAGGAGTAACCCATGCATCTGGCTCGAGTCACCGGCGCGGTGGTATCCACGCAAAAATCACCTTCTCTGATCGGGAAAAAACTGCTGTTGGTTCGCCGGGTCAGTGCCGACGGCGAATTGCCTCTCACACCGTTAACCGGCGACGAAGTTGCCGTTGATTCAGTCGGCGCAGGCGTTGGTGAACTGGTACTCCTCAGCAGCGGCTCCAGCGCCAGATATGTTTTTTCCGGCTCCAACGAAGCCATTGATCTGGCAGTGGTCGGCATTGTCGATACGCTTTCACGCTAAGGACTTTAACGATGGCGGTTTATACCCGAACAGGTGATTCAGGAAGTACGTCTCTATTTACCGGACAGCGTGTCAGTAAAACTCATCGACGTGTCAAAACCTATGGCACGCTGGATGAGCTAAACGCAACACTCAGTCTGTGTTATTGCGCCACCTCCATCGAAAGCCATCGCATCTTACTGGAAGCTATTCAGCAACAAATATTTTGGTTTAGCGCCGAGCTCGCCAGTGAAAGCGAACAGCCGTCAGCGCAGCAGCGTTACATCGGAACAGAAGAAATTGCCGCGCTGGAAAAAGCGATCGACAGCGCAATGAACGCTGTCCCTCCAGTTCACAGCTTCATACTGCCTGGTCGTTGTGAAGCCGCGAGCCGTATGCATGTCGCCCGCACGGTAGCCCGGCGGGCTGAAAGACTTCTGGTTGAACTGACAACGGAAGCCACCGTCCGCCATGTTTTGTTGCACTATATCAACCGACTTTCCGATTGCTTGTATGCCCTCGCCCGCGTGGAAGACAACGTTGTTCATCAAAACCTGATGATTCGGGAAATCACAAAACGTTATCACGAAGCCAATCACACTCCAGCATTGAAGGAACGCACGATGCCGCTCACTTTTCAGGATCTTCACCAGCTCATTCGTAGTGCGGCAATACGCGCGGATGAACTACATATTCCCGTTGTCATCAGCATTGTTGATGCCAACGGGACAGAAAGTGTTACCTGGCGGATGCCCGATGCACTGCTGGTCAGCAGTGAGCTGGCACCGAAAAAAGCCTGGACCGCCGTGGCGATGAAAACGGCAACACACAAACTTGCTGACGCCGTACAACCCGGAGCGCCACTTTACGGGCTCGAAAGCCATATGCAAGGCAAAGTCGTCACTTTTGGTGGTGGTTTTCCTCTCTGGCGAGACGGGATATTGCTTGGGGGACTTGGCATCAGCGGTGGTAGCGTTGAACAAGATATGGATATTGCACAAGCCGCAATGGCAGCAATTAATGCAGGAGCAAACCAATGAATACGACTGAATTAGAAATGATTATCCGCAATATCCTGCGCGAAAAACTGATGCCCAGCGCCTTACAAATACAAAGAAATGGTATTTTCCAGACTGTCGATGAGGCCGTCTGCGCTGCACACCAGGCCTTTTTGCGCTTTCAACAGTGTCCGCTTAAAACCCGCAGCGCCATTATCAGCGCCATTCGCGAAGAATTAACGCCCCGCCTTACCGAACTGGCAGAAGAAAGCGCCAGCGAAACGGGGATGGGAAATAAAGAAGATAAGTATCTAAAAAACAAAGCGGCACTTGATAACACACCAGGAATTGAAGATTTAACCACCACGGCACTAACCGGTGATGGTGGCATGGTTTTATTTGAATACTCTCCGTTTGGTGTTATTGGCTCGGTCACGCCGAGTACCAATCCTACGGAAACCGTCATTAATAACAGCATCAGCATGTTGGCAGCAGGCAATAGCATCTACTTCAGTCCTCATCCAGGAGCCAAAAACGTATCGCTGAAACTCATTGCCATAATCGAAGACATCGCGTTTCGCTGTAGTGGCATTCATAACCTGATCGTTACCGTAACTGAACCGACCTTTACAGCCACCGAACAGATGATGGCGCACCCTAAAATCAGCGTTCTGGCGATTACCGGCGGTCCGGGTATCGTCGCGATGGGAATGAAAAGTGGTAAGAAAGTGATTGGTGCCGGTGCGGGTAACCCGCCGTGTATCGTCGATGAAACGGCGGATATTGTGAAAGCCGCCGAAGACATCATCAACGGCGCTTCTTTCGATTACAACCTGCCATGTATCGCTGAAAAAAGCCTGATTGTCGTAGCGTCAGTGGCAGAGTATTTAATTCAACAGATGCAAAGTTTTGGCGCATTTCTTCTTAACCATCAGCAAACTGAAAAATTGCGCGCCGTTTGTCTGCCCGACGGCGTCGCCAACAAAAAACTGGTCGGAAAAAGCCCATGCCATCTTCTGGAAGCGGCTGGAATTCCTCTACCGCAGAAAATGCCACGATTACTGATTGCCGTTGTTGACGCCGATGATAACTGGGTTACCTGTGAACAACTGATGCCGATGCTACCCATTGTAAAAGTCAACGATTTTGACAGCGCCCTCACCCTGGCGCTGAAAGTCGAAGACGGTTTGCACCACACGGCAATTATGCACTCGCAGAACGTCTCACGACTCAACCTTGCTGCGCGCGTTATGCAAACCTCAATCTTTGTCAAAAACGGCCCCTCCTGGGCGGGTATTGGCGTCGGCGGCGAAGGCTTTACGACCTTCACCATTGCTACACCGACTGGCGAAGGGACAACGTCAGCACGGACTTTTGCCCGCTCACGACGCTGCGTGTTAACCAGTGGCTTTTCCATTCGCTAGAGAAACGGAAATGAATACTTTTTCATTGCAGACACGTTTATACAGCGGTTTGGGAAGTCTCAAAGTCCTTAGCCGTTTCACCAATAAGCACATCTGGATTATTTGCGACGCCTTCCTGGCTGGTTCGCCATTGATTGACACGTTGTGTCAGTCGTTGCCTGATAGCAACCGCATCAGTATTTTTAGCGAAATAACGCCCGATCCAACGATCCAGACTGTGGTAAAAGGCATTGCACAAATGCAGACTTTACGCCCGGATGTGGTTATCGGTTTTGGCGGAGGCTCTGCACTGGACGCCGCAAAAGCGATTGTCTGGTTTAGTCGCCAGTGTGCTATTGAGATTGAAACCTGCGTTGCTATTCCCACCACCAGCGGCACCGGTTCGGAAGTGACCAGCGCCTGTGTCATCAGCGATCCCGATAAAGGGATTAAATATCCTCTTTTCGATAATGCGCTTTATCCGGATATAGCGGTTCTCGATCCCTCGCTGGTCGTCAGTGTGCCAGCCGCGATAACTGCCAATACCGGAATGGATGTTTTAACCCATGCCCTTGAATCTTATGTTTCTCCCCATGCCAGTGACTTCACGGATGCACTGGCCGAAAAAGCCGTGCAAATTGTTTTTCACTACCTGCCCACAGCAGTGAATAAAGGCGATTGTCTTGCTACTCGCGGCAAAATGCATAATGCCTCTACGCTTGCAGGAATGGCCTTTAGTCAGGCTGGGCTTGGGTTAAATCATGCAATTGCCCATCAACTCGGCGGGCAGTTTCATCTGCCACACGGCCTGGCGAATGCGCTCCTGCTTACGACGGTTATTCGTTTTAATGCTGGCGATCCGCGTGCTGCCAAACGCTATGCCCGGCTGGCGAAAACGTGCCATTTATGCCCTGACGATGCCAATGACACCGCAAGCCTGAATGCACTCATTCAACATATTGAACAGCTAAAAAAAGCCTGTTCAATGCCGACTCTCGCCAATGCACTGAAAGATAAAAAAGCAGAATGGTCATCACGTATTCCAGATATGGTTCGGGCTGCGCTGGCGGATGCCACACTGCGTACCAATCCACGAGCGGCTGATGCCATCGCTATAGCAGAAATGCTTGAGGAGTTGGTATGAACGGCGAGTTAATGTCCTTTGACGAACAGACGATCCGCGAGCGAGTACAGGCAGCAGGCGTCGTGGGCGCTGGTGGCGCAGGCTTTCCAACACATATTAAGCTACAGGCGCGGGTTGACACTTTCCTGGTGAATGCGGCGGAATGCGAACCAATGTTGAAAGTGGATCAACAGTTAATGGCACAACAAGCCAGCCGCCTGCTTCGTGGTGTTCACTATGCGATGAAAGCCACCGGAGCCAGGAGCGGAATTATCGCGCTGAAAGAGAAGTATCAACCAGCAATAAACGCACTCACACCATTGCTTCCGCAGGATATCCGCCTGCATATTTTACCCGACGTTTACCCCGCAGGAGACGAAGTGCTGACCATCTGGATGGCAACAGGTCGCCGCGTTCCTCCCGCTGCGTTACCCGTTAGTGTCGGTGTGGTGGTCAATAATGTGCAAACCGTACTGAATATTGCCAGAGCCGTTGAACAACAGTATCCGGTGACGCGACGCACGCTTACTGTTAATGGTGCAGTGGCTAAACCAATCACAGTGACCGTTCCCATCGGGATGTCTTTACGCGAAGTACTGGCGCTGGCGGGCGGCGCAACAGTGGATAATCCTGGTTTTATCAATGGCGGTCCGATGATGGGTAGTTTGATCACATCGCTCGACACGCCAATCAGCAAAACCACTGGCGGCTTGCTGGTTTTACCCAATTCTCATTCACTGATCCAACGTCGAATGCAGGATGACCGTAGCGTACTTGTCGTCGCGAAAACCGTTTGTGAGCAATGCCGCTTATGTACCGATCTCTGCCCGCGTCATTTAATTGGTCACGAACTGTCGCCACATTTGTTAGTACGTGCGGTTAACTATCAACAGCTCGCTACGCCACAACTGTTACTGACAGCTCTCACCTGTTCGGAGTGCAACGTCTGCGCCAGCGTCGCCTGTCCGGTAGGTATTTCGCCGATGCGCATAAACCGCCTGCTTAAGCAGGAATTACGCGCCAAAAATCTCCGCTACGAAGGTGCCTTAAATCCTGAGGATGTCATGGCAAATTATCGGCTGATCCCAGTAAAACGGCTGGTAACCAGACTGGGATTAACCCCGTGGTATCAGGATGCGCCATTGTCTGAACAGGTGCCTCAGCCCGAAAAAGTGACTCTATTGTTACGCCAGCATATCGGTGCCAGCGCAATTGCGTGTGTACAAAAAGGCGATCGTGTCGTTCGTGGACAATGTGTAGGCCAAATTCCACACGGCACATTAGGTGCTCCCATTCATGCCAGTATTAATGGCACGGTCAGCGATGTGACAGAAAACGCTATTACGGTTGTAAGAGGTTAACCATGTCGAAAGCGGTAGGTATTTTAGAACTTAGCAGTATCGCAAAAGGGATGGAAACCGGCGATGCCATGCTGAAAAGCGCCAATGTTGAGTTACTGGTCAGCAAAACGCTATGTCCCGGGAAATTTCTGCTGATGCTCGGTGGCGATGTCGGTGCGGTGCAACAGGCCATCAGCAGCGGCGCATCCCTTGCAGGTGAAATGCTGGTCGACAGCCTGATCCTCCCTAATATTCATCCCAGCATTCTGCCCGCAATCAGCGGACTGAACCATGTTGAACAGCGTCAGGCTATCGGTGTGGTCGAAACCTGGAGTGTGGCAGCCTGCATTGATGCTGCCGATTGCGCAGTTAAAGCTGCGAATGTCACTCTCGTTCGAGTGCATATGGCCTTCGGTATTGGCGGTAAATGCTACATGGTGGTTGCTGGCGATATTTCAGATGTTAATAATGCGGTCTCTGTCGCCAGCGAGCGCGCGGGGGAAAAAGGATTGCTGGTCTATCGCTCGGTAATTGCCCGTCCGCATGAAGCCTTGTGGCGTCAGATGGTGGAGGGATAATGACAACTCAGCACGCTACTGAACGGATGATTCAGGAATATGTCCCCGGTAAACAGGTTACGCTGGCGCATGTCATTGCTAACCCAGGGAAGGAGCTGTTTAAGAAATTAGGTTTACCAGATACCGTTTCCGCCATTGGCATTCTGACGATTACCCCCAGCGAAGCGTCTATTATCGCGTGCGATATCGCCACAAAGTCGGGAGCTGTAGAAATTGGTTTTCTTGATCGTTTTACTGGTGCCGTAGTACTGACTGGCGATGTTTCAGCTATCGAATATGCACTTAATCAGGTTACCCGCACGCTGGGTGAAATGATGCACTTTACCGCCTGCCCCATTACACGGACCTGACGTTATGCAACGTATGATGCTCATTGGCCCCAGTCAGTGCGGAAAAACATCACTCACGCAATGTCTGCGCGGAGAAGATCTTCAGTATCAGAAAACGCAGGCCATTGTCTGGTCACCAGCCACCATTGACACACCAGGCGAATACCTCGAAAACCGTAGTCTTTACAGCGCACTGCTGGTCAGTGCCTGCGAAGCGGACATTATCGCGCTTGTGCTTAATGCGGACGCACCGTGGTCACCTTTTTCGCCAGGCTTTACCTCGTCAATGAATCGCCCGGTCATTGGAGTAGTAACCAAAGCAGATTTAGCCAGCATGGAACAAATATCTTTGGTGAAATGCTGGTTACGGGAAGCTGGAGCGCGCAACGTGTTAGTGACCAGTGCGGTTAATAACATCGGAGTTGCAGAGCTTTTTGCCTTGCTGCATACAGAAGAAGGCTGTCGCTAATTTTGATAGGTTATCAGATGGGAATGATGACTTGTGATACACAGAAAAGAGTCAATGAATAATGAGGGTTGCCGGGCAACCCTCATCGAATAAAGCAGAAATTACTTCGCTTCGCCGTTTTTCATTTCGCCCATAGCTTTCAGCTTTTTGGAGATATCGCGGCGTTCTTTGGAGAGCTCGGCGTTTTTGATGATGTAATCATCAACGCGATCTTCATAGTCACCTTTCATGCTGGCAATGATGCCCTGGATTGCTTCTACGCTCATCCCAGGCTTAATGTAATCGCTCAGGTTGTCCAGCAGCAGGACACGCTTCTGGTTGTCACGGATCTTTTTCTCAACGTCCTGGATTTCACGTTGCAGTTTGTTCTTACGGCGGAACAGACGAACAAATTCCAGTACGTCCTGGAATGAAGGCTTGGTAGTTTCCATTTTTATACCCCTGATAATGTGAGAGTCGGATTCGTTTAAGCAACCGCTATTCGTTAGGGCCAACATTACTCATAGCTGCCGCAGATGACAATGCTTTTATCCCTTTTCATTATCATACCCTTTATCCTTGCTGAATCGAAGCAGCTGCAAGATGATTCTGAAGTTCAGGAATTATTTGCGCAAGGCCCGGCAAATCAGATTCGATAGCAACTCAAGCTGATGTGCCGTTTCCATGTTCAGCCACACATAGCCATAAATCGGCGTTTCTACGACCTTCAGGTCATGGTGGCTATCGAGCAACTGACGCAACTCTTCCACAGCATCGTTCAATTTTTCCGTATTGGCAAAAACCGGCTGCGGATTACCTTCATACAGCGCATGAACAAGGCTCAGCACTATTTGCTGCATCATGTGCTGTGTATCACGCAGTTTTTGCGCGTTCAATAACACAAAATGACTGGGACGCGTGGCCCAGTAGGCATTGATTTGCAGCTCCAGCATACAAACCAGATTACGATTAATAGTCTGGATACCTTCATATATCGATTTTGGAATGCGGGTTTCTTTGCTGGCTGGTGCAATCAGCCCTCGCATTTTCACGGCATCGGTCAGGAGTTTTTGCAGATGGCTTTCCAGTCGTGGGCGTTCAAGTAAGTTCGGTGAGAATGCAGATTGATAGACCCGATTATACTCGGTCAGACTTTTCGCCAGTTGAATGCGCCAGTGGATGAACGCACGTTGCGGCCAGATACCGGTAAACAACATTGCCAGTAAAGAGCCGAGGATCACATCGCCACTTCGCCATAATGCCGTATCAATTTCACCTGTTGGGGAACCAACAACAATTGCCAGCGTCACACCAATCAATAAACCTTGATACGGTTTCTTGCCGAGTGCCAGCCAGCCACAAAGAAACATGGCAGCCGCGCACCAGACTAACATCAGCGGTAAAGAGATTAACTCCAGTCGCAGAGCAATAAGACCTAAAATCGAGCCAAACACCGTACCGCCAATACGTTCAAACGCACGAGGGACAACGTTACCCCAGAACGAAATTGGCCCCATGATCACCACCATAGTGACCAACGGCCAGGTGCTTTCCGGGATAGTAAACAAGCGAATGATGAGAAAGGTGAGCAAGAACGCCAGCGCAACCCGAGTACCATGAACAATGCGGTAATGACGGTAGACTCGAATTTCGAACGGGCTTAAGGACTTATCGGCACGCACGCGGGCACTCCGTGAACGAGGGAAAAAACGATCATAATGCAATCTGACAAACCAGGTGCAATAACGCTATGTAACAAATCTGTCCGGCAAACCGGGAATAGCGGACGTTCCCGGTTTGGTTGTCAGAAAACTGAAGACGGATCTTACTCTTTTACATAACGAAAAACAGCGTGGCAATCAGGTTAACCTCTGACCCGACGTCATTTATCAGCGCCGTTTTGGCTGCACCGCGACATACATTTCGATATCCCAATAACCATCTTGCGCGCCATTGTTCAGATAAACCTCAAAACAGGGTTTTGGTAACATTTCGTAAGCACTGTCCTGCAAGAGGCTGTTAAAGAACTGATACCAGGGTTTCGCAAAATCATCCCCCTCTACGCGGGCTACCGCCACCGCATACTGACCACCCGAAATTTCTGTCAGGATAACGCCCTCACTGTTTTCGGGAAGTGTGAAACTATCTGCCACCGAAACTACGGTGTCACAACGTAACTTTTCGGCAGGTGTTTCATCTGGATTATCGTAATAGACCGCCACCCACTCCTTCGGAACAATATTTTTGTTATCAACCCACATCATCAACTGCTCAAAACCTTGCTTTACCGTTTGTTCCCACGGGCCAACGAGATGGAAACCTGCAACGGTACGTTTATCTTCCTGTTTAATCTCGTAGTTCATGACGCCCCCACTTATACTGGTTTTATATACAGCATGATTTGTAATATAAAAACCACAAGGAATGAGTGTTGATTATGCGAGCAGACTCGCACTCCTGCCAGTCTGCGGCGTAAGAAAGGTCAGGCTTTATGCTCGAAATAATCACTCAGCCGGGAAAACATACCGCCTTTTCCGACAGATTCCAGGGTGACCAGCGGCCAGTGCGCCACCGGTTTATCGCGGTCATAAAGTTCAATTTCCCCAACCCGCTTATGGGCGCTAATTGGCGCGGTCAGTTCTTTACCATCAAGGGTGTATTTTGCTTTGATATTAGGAATCTCCGCTTTTGGCAGCACCATCCAGAACTCTTGTTCCGTTCCCAGAGCGATGTTTTCTTTATCGCCATACCAGATTCGTTCTGTGCCAACCTTTTTCCCCCGGTGTAAAATTTGCACCGTAGTAAAGTTCTGTTGCCCCCAACGCAACAGTTTCCTGGCTTCTTCTTCGCGACCTTTTGCGCTGTCAGCCCCCATCACCACCGCAATGAGACGACGCTGACCATCCACCGCCGACGCAATGAGATTAAACCCGGCACCAGAAGTATGCCCGGTTTTCAGGCCGTCAACATTCATGGTCTTATCCCACAATAATCCGTTACGGTTTTGCTGGGTGATACCGTTCCAGGTGAGGCTTTTTTCGCTGTACATATGATAAAACTCAGGCTCGCCGTGGATGATAGCGCGAGAAAGGACGGCTAAATCATAGGCCGAACTGTGCTGACCGGGTGCATCCAGACCATGCACTGTTTCAAAATGCGTATCCTGAAGATGTAACTTCTCAGCATAATTGTTCATCATGTCGACAAACTGCCGTTGCCCACCGGCAATATAATCAGCCAGTGCAACACAAGCGTCATTGCCGGAGTCCACAATTAAACCACGGCTTAAATCACGTACCGATACGCGATCGCCCTCTTTCAAAAACATCAGTGAAGAACCGACGAATACCGGATTATCTTTCGCCCATGCATCGCGCCCCACGGTAACAATATCGTCTGGCGTAATACGATGGCTATCGATTGCACGATCAACAACATAGCCAGTCATCAGCTTAGTCAGGCTGGCAGGATTGCGTTGTTGATGCTCATTACCCGCCGTGAGGATCTGACCGGTTGTGTAATCCATCAAGACCCATGACCCTGCATGAATCTCTGGAGGCTGGGGTGAAAAGGGAATATTTTCCGCCGCAAAACCAGACGATAAATTAAAAACGAACAAAGAAGCAGCAATAATAAGACGGCGTTTCAACAGCAAATCCTCAGGAGTTTCAAATAGCAGTTCTTTTTACGGAAATCCTGATGAACTGGCTGGAATAAAGTGCAAGAAAATGTGACATTTATCTCATTTTTAATCTGACATTATCAGTTGCTACTCCCTGTCAAATTGTCGCTCTAAAGCTGATTAGCACGGTGATATTTGATACTCTGACATACAGCAGAAATAACGGATTTAACCTAATGATGAATGACGGTAAGCAACAATCTACCTTTTTGTTTCACGATTATGAAACCTTTGGCACGCACCCTGCGTTAGATCGCCCTGCGCAGTTCGCTGCCATTCGCACCGATAGCGAATTCAATATCATCGGCGAACCAGAGGTTTTTTATTGCAAGCCTGCAGATGATTATTTACCCCAACCAGGAGCAGTTTTAATCACGGGTATTACCCCGCAGGAAGCGCGGGCGAAAGGAGAAAACGAAGCTGCGTTTGCCGCTCGCATTCATTCGCTTTTTACCGTGCCGAAGACCTGTATTCTGGGCTACAACAATGTACGTTTCGATGACGAAGTCACACGCAACATTTTTTATCGTAATTTCTACGATCCCTATGCCTGGAGTTGGCAGCATGATAACTCTCGCTGGGATCTGCTGGACGTCATGCGCGCCTGTTATGCGCTGCGTCCGGAGGGGATCAATTGGCCTGAAAATGATGACGGTCTACCGAGTTTTCGCCTTGAACATTTAACCAAAGCGAATGGTATTGAACATAGCAATGCCCACGATGCGATGGCCGATGTGTACGCCACTATTGCGATGGCGAAACTGGTGAAAACGCGTCAGCCACGCCTGTTTGATTATCTCTACAGCCATCGCAACAAGCACAAATTGATGGCGTTGATTGATGTGCCACAGATGAAACCCCTGGTTCACGTTTCCGGTATGTTTGGTGCATGGCGCGGCAATACCAGTTGGGTTGCGCCGCTGGCATGGCATCCTGAAAATCGCAATGCCGTGATTATGGTGGATTTAGCGGGAGATATTTCGCCATTACTGGAACTGGATAGCGACACGCTGCGCGAGCGCCTGTATACCGCGAAAGCCGATCTGGGCGATAACGCCGCCGTTCCGGTTAAGCTGGTGCATATTAATAAATGTCCGGTATTAGCACAGGCGAATACGCTTCGCCCGGAAGATGCCGATCGGCTGGGCATTAATCGCCAGCATTGTCTCGATAACCTGAAAATTCTGCGTGAAAATCCGCAAGTGCGTGAAAAAGTGGTGGCGATATTCGCTGAAGCCGAACCATTTACGCCTTCAGATAACGTGGATGCCCAACTTTATAACGGCTTTTTCAGCGACGCCGATCGCGCGGCAATGAAAATTGTACTGGAAACCGAGCCGCGTAATTTACCGGCACTGGATATCACCTTTGTCGATAAACGCATTGAGAAGCTGTTGTTCAATTATCGTGCGCGTAACTTCCCAGGAACGCTGGACTACGCCGAACAGCAACGCTGGCTGGAGCACCGTCGTCAGGTCTTCACGCCAGAGTTTTTGCAAGATTATGCTGATGAATTGCAAATGCTGGCACAACAATATGCCGATGATAAAGAGAAAGTGGCGCTGTTAAAGGCGCTTTGGCAGTACGCAGAAGAGATCGTCTGAAAAGAAAAAACCGGAGCGATAAACTCCGGTTTTTAGTGACTTACCGGATGGTTACATCATCCGGCTTGTAATATTATGCAACGTCTTCGTATTGCGGAACCGGATTGCGGAAGCTCTTCGTCACGCAAGCCAGATAAATCAGACCGATTGCCGCCCAGATCAGACCCAGAACCATTGAGCTTTCTTCCAGGTTAACCCACAGCGCACCTACAGTCAGAGCACCACACATCGGCAGGAACAGATACTGGAAGTGATCTTTCAGCGTTTTGTTACGCTTCTCACGGATCCAGAACTGCGAAATGACCGACAGGTTAACGAAGGTAAATGCTACCAGCGCACCAAAGTTAATCAGCGCCGTTGCCATCACCAGGTCAAAGTTGATTGCCAGCAGAGCAATCGCGCCAACCAGGATAATGTTCATTGCCGGGGTACGCCATTTCGGGTGTACATAACCGAAGAAGCTTTTCGGGAACACGCCGTCACGACCCATGACGTACATCAGACGCGCTACGCCTGCGTGCGCCGCCATACCGGACGCCAGTACGGTAATGGTGGAGAAGATCAGCGCGCCAACCTGGAACGCTTTACCCGCAACGTACAGCATGATTTCAGGCTGTGACGCATCCGGATCTTTAAAGCGAGAGATATCCGGGAAGTACAGCTGCAGGAAGTAAGTTGCAAAGATGAAGATCATGCCGCCGATCAGCGCGGTCAGGAAAATCGCACGCGGGATCACTCGCTCTGCATCTTTGGTTTCTTCCGACAGGTTGCTGATGCCGTCAAAACCGGTAAAGGAGAAGCACAGGATCGTCGCACCGGTAATCATCGGGATAACATGCGCATCACCAGACCAGAACGGACGGGTGCTCGCCAGCGTACCAGCGCCTTCACCTTCAAATACGCCGTAAACTACCATGCCCAAAATTACCGCGATCAGCACAACCTGCAACACTACGATTACCGTGTTGAAGTTCGCTACGGATTTCAGACTACGCAGGTTAAAGGCGGTCATAAAGGCCACCAGCGCCACCACAAACATCCACGATGGGATGGAAGGCACCAGAGCTTCAAAATAGATTTTCGCCAGCAGGATGTTGATCATCGGCGCGAACAGATAGTCGAGCAGGGAAGACCAACCCACCATAAAGCCGACTGTCGGGCTAATGGATTTCTGGGCGTAAGTGTATGCAGAGCCAGCAGAAGGATAGCGGCGAACCAGCTTCCCGTAGCTCAGAGCCGTAAACAGGATCGCAATTAATGCGAACGCATAGGCTGTCGGCACATGACCATCCGTGAGGCCTGAAACGATACCAAAAGTATCAAACAGCGTCATCGGCTGCATATAGGCAAGACCCATCATTACAACCGGAACTAACGTAAGCGTTTTACGCAATTCCACGCGAGAGGTGTTTGGAGTAACGTTATGCGACATGGTCATTCTCCTTTACGGTGAAAACCGTCGCGTAAGCAAAAAATTGCCCCATTTTTTTGGATTCCTCAGCGACAACAACTGTCGATTTTTAGTAAATATCTATCCGGTACGAAGCCCGGCCTCTTGGTATGAATGATTGGTTTGAAGCAAAAAATAACCGACGCGGATAAAACGTCGGTTTTTAGTCATTTTTTGACAGCGGCGCATTGTGCCTAAATGGGGGGTAAATGACAAGAGAATGAGAGGCTTGTCATAAAATTTTTTATTTAAATGGCTGATTTTCCGTCATCAGATTTTGCATAAACTCCAGCAATCGCACTATTTGCTAAAATCTCATCCCGCCACCATGCGCTGGCAAGCCCTGCGGTCTGTTCGTTCCAGCCAATCCAGACCGGTTCAAAAAGAGTTTGGGCGACCACTTTCTTCTCAATTAACGCGCCACTATCGAGAAAACGTTGCGCCAGATAGCGGGGTAAATAGCCACAACCAAGACCGCTTATTTGTAGCTCCAGTTTGGTTTTAAAATCGAATACGGTTATGGCTTCTTGTTCATCGAGAAGTTGCGAGGCCGTAGAAGCGCCTGCCTGCGCAGTATCACCCACCACAATCGCCCGATACCGCTTAATGATACGACGGTTTAACGGTTCTTCTTCCTGGGCTAGCGGATGATGAGGCGCTACCGCAAAAACTTGTTCCAGATCGCCCAACCGCGAGAAACCAAACTCACTGGAAGACGGTGGCTCATGCATCGCGCCAACAATAATATCCGCTCGCCCCTGAGTCAGGGCATCCCAGGAACCACCGAGTACACCATTGACAAACTTCAGGCGCGTCACGCTATGATGTTGATAAAAGGCTTCAATGAGTGGCGCAAGCAGGGAAAAAGGAAACGTATCATCTACCCCAATCACCAACTCGTTTTCCCAGCCTTCATGAAGTTTGATAGCCTGCTTTTCCAGTTCTCGCACGGTATGGAGAACTTCCCGCCCTTTCTCTAATAACATTTTTCCGGTACGGGTGAATTTAGCGCGGTGACCGCTGCGATCGAGTAATTGAATATTAAGGTCGCTTTCCAGCTTATGAACGGTATAACTCAGAGCGGACGGCGTCTTGTAGAGTTTGGCCGACGCCGCCGCAAAACTGCCTTCTTTTTCTAAGGCATCGAGGATCATCAACACATCCAGCAGTGGTTTCATACACGCCCCCTTGCAGTGTATGCGGCGTCCTGCTGGCGTGATCGTTTACTCCAGCGGCATTACCAGCGGATCGGGATACTGGTATTCAAATCCCAGTTCATTGCAAATCCGACTGCCATCAATAATTTTACCCTTACCGCTGTCCAGACTGTTTCTGAACTGCGGGGGTTCCAGCCCCAGTAAACGAGCCATCTGTGGGTAGAAAACATTGCGCGCAGGGTGAGCTGGCGCACATATATTATAGATGTGTCCGCCTTTAGGTGCCTGTAACAACAGGGTGATAGCGCCAATAACATCTTCCTGGTGGACTAAATTAACACCGTGTTCACCGTCAGGCGCGGTTTTTCCGGCAAAGAAGCGTCCGGGATGGCGCCCTGGTCCGACCAGCCCCGCAAGACGCAGAATATCGACCGAAGTACCGGGTAAATTGTGCAGCCAGTCTTCGAGTTCTTCTAATACTCGTCCACTGTTGGTCACCGGATTACGCGGGGTAGTTTCTTTCACAGTGCCTTGTGCATCGCCATAGACAGACGTTGAGCTGGTAAAAATAATGCGAGGAATACGATGAGCCAGCGCGCTATCCACCAGCTCTTGCACAGCTTGTAAATAGAACTCATCGCCGGGGCCACTGCGACGTGCAGGAAGCGTAATGACCAGCGCATCGGCATCCATCAGGGCATCCAGATCGTCAGAATCACAAACTAACTCAGGCTCCATGCGAAGCAGATAGCTATCAATCCCGCTCATTCGAGCCGCTTCGACGCCATCTTGTGTGGTTTTACTCCCGGTGACCTGCCAGCCTCGCGCTGAAAGTGACATCGCCAGCGGCATACCTAACCACCCTAACCCGACAATTGCGACCTTTTTCATCCGTTTTCTCCTGATACACCTTAGATCTATAAGGCTACGCTAGCGTATCAAAACTGACAATTCATTCTATGAATGAAATCGAAACTGTTAGCAAATATACAATTGCCTGATGCGCTCCGCTTATCAGTCCTACAAAAACATCAATATATTGAATTTAGGCAACATTTGTAGACCAGATAAGGCATTCACGCCGCATCCGGCAGGAACAAAGCCCACTTTAGTTACAGAACACAATGTTCTTGAGGGTTTTAAAGACATATTTTCACGATTACTTTTTTAACGTAGCCACTCCTGGCCCCCTCCTTTCCCCGCTCATTCATTAAACAAATCCATCGCCATAAAATATATAAAAAAGCCCTTGCTTTCTAACGTGAAAGTGGTTTAGGTTAAAAGGCATCAGTTGAATAAACATTCACAGAGAATTTTATGACACGCGTTCAATTTAAACACCACCATCATCACCATCATCCTGACTAGTCTTTCAGGCGATGTGTGCTGGAAGACATTCAGATCTTCCAGTGGTGCATGAACGCATGAGAAAGCCCCCGGAAGATCGCCTTCCGGGGGCTTTTTTATTGCGTGGTTGATACCGATTCAGACAGGTTTAAAGAGGAAGAAGGAAATGACAGACAACACTCGTTTACGCATAGCTATGCAGAAATCCGGCCGTTTAAGTGATGACTCGCGCGAATTACTGGCGCGCTGTGGCATTAAAATTAATCTTCACACCCAGCGCCTGATCGCAATGGCTGAAAACATGCCGATTGATATTCTGCGCGTGCGTGACGACGACATTCCCGGTCTGGTAATGGACGGCGTGGTTGACCTTGGGATTATCGGCGAAAACGTGCTGGAAGAAGAACTGCTTAACCGCCGCGCCCAGGGTGAAGATCCGCGCTACTTTACCCTGCGTCGTCTGGATTTCGGCGGCTGCCGCCTTTCGCTGGCAACGCCGGTTGATGAAGCCTGGGACGGCCCGCTCTCCTTAAACGGTAAACGTATTGCCACCTCTTATCCTCACCTGCTCAAACGTTATCTCGACCAGAAAGGTATCTCTTTTAAATCCTGCTTACTGAACGGTTCTGTCGAAGTCGCCCCGCGCGCCGGACTGGCGGATGCGATTTGCGATCTGGTTTCCACCGGTGCCACGCTGGAAGCCAACGGCCTGCGCGAAGTCGAAGTTATCTACCGCTCGAAAGCCTGCCTGATCCAGCGCGATGGCGAAATGGAAGAATCCAAACAGCAACTGATCGACAAACTGCTAACCCGTATTCAGGGCGTGATCCAGGCGCGCGAATCGAAATACATCATGATGCACGCACCGACCGAACGTCTGGATGATGTCATCGCCCTGCTACCTGGCGCAGAACGCCCAACAATTCTGCCGCTGGCGGGTGACCAACAGCGCGTAGCAATGCACATGGTCAGTAGCGAAACCCTGTTCTGGGAAACCATGGAAAAACTGAAGGAACTGGGCGCCAGCTCGATTCTGGTTCTGCCAATTGAGAAGATGATGGAGTAATAGCCATGAGCTTTAACACAATCATTGACTGGAATAGCTGTACTGCGGAGCAAAAACGCCAACTGCTAATGCGCCCGGCGATCTCCGCCTCTGAAAGCATCACCCGTACCGTCCGTGAAATTTTAGATAACGTGAAAACTCGCGGCGATGACGCCTTACGGGAATACAGCGCGAAGTTTGATAAAACCACGGTTACCGCGCTGAAAGTAACTACTGAGGAAATTGCCGCAGCCTGCGAACGCCTGAGCGACGACCTGAAACAGGCGATGGCGGTGGCAGTTAAGAATATTGAAAACTTCCATAATGCCCAGAAACTACCGACGGTAGATGTCGAAACTCAGCCAGGCGTGCGTTGCCAGCAGGTCACGCGCCCGGTAGCTTCAGTTGGTTTGTATATTCCTGGCGGCTCCGCCCCGCTTTTCTCAACCGTATTAATGCTGGCGACTCCGGCGCGTATTGCGGGTTGCAATAAAGTCGTGCTGTGCTCACCGCCGCCGATTGCCGATGAGATCCTCTACGCAGCGCAGCTGTGCGGCGTACAAGAAGTGTTTAACGTCGGTGGCGCGCAGGCCATTGCCGCACTGGCGTTTGGTACTGAATCCGTGCCAAAAGTGGACAAAATCTTCGGGCCGGGTAACGCCTTTGTCACCGAAGCAAAACGTCAGGTTAGCCAGCGTCTGGACGGTGCGGCGATCGATATGCCCGCAGGCCCGTCGGAAGTGCTGGTCATTGCCGACAGCGGCGCAACACCGGATTTTGTCGCTTCTGATTTACTCTCCCAGGCAGAACACGGCCCGGATTCACAGGTGATTTTGCTGACTCCCGATGCTGATATGGCGCGTCGCGTTGCCGAAGCCGTCGAACGCCAGTTGGCAGAACTGCCGCGTGCCGAAACCGCACGTCAGGCACTGAGCGCCAGTCGCCTGATCGTGACCAACGATTTAGCGCAGTGCATAGAGATCTCCAACCAGTACGGCCCGGAGCACCTGATCATTCAGACCCGCAACGCCCGTGAACTGGTCGATAGCATCACCAGTGCCGGTTCGGTATTTCTTGGTGACTGGTCACCGGAATCGGCGGGCGACTACGCCTCCGGCACCAATCACGTGCTGCCGACTTACGGTTATACCGCCACCTGTTCCAGCCTCGGCCTGGCGGATTTCCAGAAGCGCATGACCGTGCAAGAACTGTCAAAAGAAGGGTTTTCCGCGCTAGCTTCGACCATTGAAACGCTGGCCGCCGCCGAGCGCCTGACCGCCCACAAAAATGCCGTTACTTTGCGTGTTAACGCCCTTAAGGAGCAAGCATGAGCACCGTGACTATTACCGATTTAGCGCGTGAAAACGTTCGCAACCTGACGCCGTATCAGTCGGCGCGTCGTCTGGGTGGTAACGGCGATGTCTGGCTGAACGCCAACGAATATCCCACAGCCGTCGAGTTTCAGCTAACACAGCAAACGCTCAACCGCTACCCGGAATGTCAGCCGAAAGCGGTCATTGAAAATTATGCGCAGTATGCAGGCGTGAAACCGGAGCAGGTGCTGGTCAGCCGTGGCGCGGACGAAGGTATTGAACTGCTGATTCGCGCTTTTTGTGAACCAGGGAAAGACGCCATTCTCTATTGCCCGCCAACTTACGGCATGTACAGCGTCAGCGCCGAAACCATTGGCGTCGAGTGCCGTACCGTACCTACGCTGGAAAACTGGCAACTGGACTTGCAGGGGATTTCCGACAAGCTGGACGGCGTGAAAGTGGTCTACGTTTGCAGCCCCAACAACCCAACCGGGCAACTGATCAACCCGCAGGATTTTCGCACGTTGCTGGAGTTAACGCGCGGTAAAGCCATTGTGGTCGCCGATGAAGCTTATATTGAATTTTGCCCACAGGCATCGTTGGCTGGCTGGTTGGCGGAATATCCGCACCTGGCTATTTTGCGCACCCTTTCGAAAGCCTTCGCTCTGGCGGGTCTTCGGTGCGGGTTTACGCTGGCAAACGAAGAAGTCATCAACCTGTTAATGAAAGTGATCGCCCCCTACCCGCTCTCGACGCCGGTTGCCGACATTGCCGCACAGGCGTTAAGCCAGAAGGGAATCGTCGCCATGCGCGAACGGGTGGCGCAAATTATTGCAGAACGCGAATACCTGATTGCCGCGCTAAAAGAAATTCCCTGCGTGGAGCAGGTTTTCGACTCCGAAACCAACTACATTCTGGCGCGCTTTAAAGCCTCCAGCGCGGTGTTTAAATCTTTGTGGGATCAGGGCATTATCTTACGTGATCAGAATAAACAACCCTCTTTAAGCGGCTGCCTGCGAATTACCGTCGGAACCCGTGAAGAAAGCCAGCGCGTCATTGACGCCTTACGTGCGGAGCAAGTTTGATGAGTCAGAAGTATCTTTTTATCGATCGCGATGGAACCCTGATTAGCGAGCCGCCGAGTGATTTTCAGGTGGACCGTTTTGACAAACTCGCCTTTGAACCAGGCGTGATCCCGGAACTGCTGAAGCTGCAAAAAGCGGGCTATAAACTGGTGATGATCACCAACCAGGATGGTCTGGGGACGCAAAGTTTCCCGCAGGCGGATTTCGATGGCCCGCACAACCTGATGATGCAGATCTTCACCTCACAAGGCGTTCAGTTTGATGAAGTGCTGATTTGTCCACACCTGCCCGCAGATGAGTGCGACTGCCGTAAACCGAAAGTAAAACTGGTGGAGCGTTACCTGGCTGAACAAGCAATGGATCGTGCCAACAGTTATGTGATTGGCGATCGCGCGACCGATATTCAACTCGCAGAAAACATGGGCATTAATGGTTTACGCTACAACCGCGAAACCCTGAACTGGCCGATGATTGGCGAGCAACTCACCAAACGTGATCGTTACGCTCACGTGGTACGCAACACCAAAGAGACGCAGATTGACGTTCAGGTGTGGCTGGATCGCGAAGGCGGCAGCAAAATTAACACCGGCGTTGGCTTCTTTGATCACATGCTGGATCAGATCGCCACCCACGGCGGCTTCCGTATGGAAATCAACGTCAAAGGCGACCTCTATATTGACGATCACCACACCGTCGAAGATACCGGCCTGGCGCTGGGCGAAGCGTTAAAAATCGCCCTCGGCGACAAACGCGGTATTTGCCGCTTCGGTTTTGTGCTGCCGATGGACGAATGCCTTGCCCGCTGCGCGCTGGATATCTCTGGTCGCCCGCACCTGGAATATAAAGCCGAATTTACCTACCAGCGCGTGGGCGATCTCAGCACTGAAATGATCGAGCACTTCTTCCGTTCGCTCTCTTACACCATGGGCGTGACCCTGCACCTGAAAACCAAAGGTAAAAACGATCATCACCGTGTAGAGAGCTTGTTCAAAGCCTTTGGTCGCACCCTGCGCCAGGCCATCCGCGTGGAAGGCGACACCTTACCCTCGTCGAAAGGAGTGTTGTAATGAACGTGGTGATCCTTGATACCGGCTGCGCCAACCTGAACTCGGTGAAGTCTGCTATTGCGCGTCACGGCTATGAACCGAAAGTCAGCCGTGATCCGGACGTAGTGTTGCTGGCCGATAAACTGTTTTTACCCGGCGTCGGCACAGCACAAGCGGCGATGGATCAGGTGCGTGAGCGCGAACTGTTTGATCTCATCAAAGCCTGTACTCAACCGGTGCTGGGCATCTGCTTAGGGATGCAACTGCTGGGACGACGCAGCGAAGAGAGCAACGGCGTCGATTTGCTGGGCATCATCGACGAGGATGTGCCGAAAATGACCGACTTTGGTCTGCCGCTGCCGCATATGGGCTGGAATCGCGTTTACCCGCAGGCAGGCAACCGTCTTTTTCAGGGAATTGAAGACGGCGCGTACTTTTACTTTGTTCACAGCTACGCAATGCCGGTCAATCCGTGGACCATCGCCCAGTGTAATTACGGCGAACCGTTCACCGCTGCGGTGCAAAAAGATAACTTCTACGGCGTGCAGTTCCACCCGGAGCGTTCTGGTGCCGCTGGCGCTAAGTTGCTGAAAAACTTCCTGGAGATGTAATGATTATTCCGGCATTAGATTTAATCGACGGCACCGTGGTGCGTCTCCATCAGGGCGATTACGGCAAGCAGCGTGATTACGGTAACGACCCGCTGCCACGCTTACAGGATTACGCCGCGCAGGGTGCCGAAGTGCTGCATCTGGTGGATCTGACCGGGGCAAAAGATCCGGCTAAACGCCAAATCCCCCTGATTAAAACGCTGGTCGCGGGCGTTAACGTTCCGGTGCAGGTTGGCGGCGGCGTGCGTAGCGAAGAAGACGTGGCAGCATTACTGGACGCAGGCGTTGCCCGCGTGGTCGTCGGCTCCACTGCGGTAAAATCACCTGACGTGGTGAAAGGATGGTTTGAACGCTTCGGTGCCGATACGCTGGTGCTGGCGCTGGATGTACGCATTGACGAGCAAGGCAACAAACAGGTGGCAGTGAGCGGCTGGCAAGAAAACTCGGGCGTTTCACTGGAACAACTGGTGGAAACCTATCTGCCCGTCGGCCTGAAACATGTACTGTGTACCGATATCTCGCGCGACGGCACGCTGACAGGTTCTAACGTCTCTTTATATGAAGAAGTGTGCGCCAGATATCCGCAGGTGGCATTTCAGTCCTCCGGCGGCATTGGCGGCATTGATGATGTCGCTGCCCTGCGTGGTACTGGCGTGCGCGGCGTAATAGTTGGTCGGGCATTACTGGAAGGTAAATTTACCGTGAAGGAGGCCATCGCATGTTGGCAAAACGCATAATTCCGTGTCTCGACGTTCGTGATGGTCAGGTGGTGAAAGGCGTACAGTTTCGCAACCATGAAATCATTGGCGATATTGTACCGCTGGCAAAACGCTACGCCGAAGAAGGCGCTGACGAACTGGTGTTCTACGATATTACCGCCTCCAGCGATGGACGTGTGGTAGATAAAAGCTGGGTATCTCGCGTGGCGGAAGTGATCGATATTCCCTTCTGCGTTGCTGGCGGGATTAAGTCTCTGGATGACGCTGCGAAAATTCTTTCCTTTGGCGCTGATAAAATCTCCATCAACTCCCCTGCGCTGGCGGACCCGACATTAATTACTCGTCTGGCAGATCGTTTTGGCGTGCAGTGTATTGTGGTCGGCATTGACACCTGGTACGACGCCGAAACCGGTAAATATCATGTGAATCAATATACCGGCGATGAAAGCCGCACCCACGTTACCCAGTGGGAAACGCTCGACTGGGTACAGGAAGTGCAAAAACGCGGTGCCGGAGAAATCGTTCTTAATATGATGAATCAGGATGGCGTGCGTAACGGTTACGATCTCGAGCAGCTGAAAAAAGTGCGTGAAGTTTGCCACGTCCCGCTGATTGCCTCCGGTGGCGCGGGCACTATGGAACACTTCCTCGAAGCCTTCCGCGATGCCGACGTTGACGGCGCGCTGGCTGCTTCCGTATTCCACAAACAAATAATCAATATTGGTGAATTAAAAGCGTACCTGGCAACACAGGGCGTGGAGATCAGGATATGTTAACAGAACAACAACGTCGCGAACTGGACTGGGAAAAAACCGACGGACTGATGCCGGTGATTGTGCAACACGCGGTATCCGGCGAAGTGTTAATGCTGGGCTACATGAACCCGGAAGCCCTGGATAAAACCATAGAAAGCGGCAAAGTTACCTTCTTCTCACGCACTAAACAGCGACTGTGGACCAAAGGCGAAACGTCAGGCAATTTCCTCAACGTAGTGAGCATTGCGCCGGACTGCGACAACGACACACTACTGGTGCTGGCGAATCCCATCGGCCCAACCTGCCACAAAGGCACCAACAGCTGCTTCGGCGACACCGCTCACCAGTGGCTGTTCCTGTATCAACTGGAACAACTGCTCGCCGAGCGCAAATCTGCCGATCCGGAAACCTCCTACACTGCCAAACTGTATGCCAGTGGCACCAAGCGTATCGCACAGAAAGTGGGCGAAGAAGGCGTGGAAACTGCGCTGGCCGCGACGGTACATGACCGCTTTGAACTGACCAACGAAGCATCTGATTTGATGTATCACCTGCTGGTGCTGTTGCAGGATCAGGATCTGGATTTAACGACGGTGATTGAGAACCTGCGCAAACGACATCAGTGAGTTGCAGGCTGACTGGATGTGATGTTGTTGTCACATCGGCAACAAAAAAACGGGCATGGTGTCATCACCCTGCCCGTTTTCTTTAAAGCTAAAAAGATTATTTCGCGTTGTAATTACGCAGCGCGTTACGCCCCAGCACAATCCCCGCGCCAACCATACCGCCCAGCAGCACAGCCAGAATCAGTGTGATGGCCTTTTTCGGGCTATCGCGACGTACTGGCAGTGTGGGTTTCATAACGTAACGGTAGGCATTTATATTAAGATCATCAACCTTCAGGCTTTCGATATCCAAAAGGTTTTGACGAGTCTGGTAGTAGCCAGGAGAGAAAACCAGCGGACGGGTCGCTTCATGCTTGATCATCGACTCCAGTGCATCACTCCCCAGAAGGAACAACGTATCCTGCGTTACGTCTTCGGTCTGTTGAATCTGTGGCTTTGCCAACTGTGCCTGATTCGCATATTGCAACGCTTCCTGAATCTGGCGGATACGCAGATCTTTTTGCTCCTGCGCCACCACTTCCTGAGTTTTCAATGAGTCTTTCAGGGTTTTCATACCCAAGGCAATATTATCTTTCAGGTCCTTTTCCAGCTCTTCATTCACCTGGTCATCAACCTGTTGAATATATTCAGCCAGCTTCTTCTGTGCGTCCGCCGCAGTTTGCCCGACATAAGAAACAGCTAACGGCAACGGCTGGTTTTTAACAGAAGGTTCAATGGTTAGTTTTTCTGGTTCTTCCTGATTATCCAGCGTTTCGGCTAATGCAGAGAAGGCAGAACTGAAGCGACCAATTAACGCCTCCTGTAAATCCGACACTTTCGGTGCAGCCGGACCATAGATAACATTCATGGCATTGTTATAGCCAGCAATTTGCCCCACATCTGGCTGAGTAACAATGGCTGTCGACGTCCATTTCTCTTTCGCGACCGCCAGATATCCGATAGCCAGAGCGATTGCCACAATAACAGTGATGAAGATTGTCACCTTCCCACGCCACAACTGCATCAGTAAATCAATTAAATCAATCTGTTCCGGGTCATGGTTATGCCCAGGAATATTATTATTTTCAACTCTCATCATTACCCTAACAGACGGAAAATTTCAGGTCGCCATAGTTTAGCGATAATCTGTATGAATGCTATAGGAGTAACAATAAAAATACTGAATTAATCCACAAACATTAAATGACGTGCGTACAGAAAACCATCATGATAACAATAGGTTAGTCACTACCGAAAAGATCACGGGTATAGACCTTATTTGCTACATCCTTAAGCTCTTCAGACATACGATTAGAAATGATGACATCAGCCTGTTGCTTAAACGTTGTGAGGTCACGTTCCAGTCGCGAGTTGAAGAACGATTCTTCCTTCATCACTGGTTCATAAATGATAACTTCAACACCCTTAGCTTTGATCCGCTTCATAATCCCCTGAATGGACGAAGCGCGGAAGTTATCCGAACCACTCTTCATAATCAGACGATATATTCCAACTACTTTAGGTTTGCGCGACAAGATAGCATCAGCGATGAAGTCTTTCCGGGTACGATTAGCCTCAACGATGGCGGAGATAATATTATTGGGAACAGACTGATAGTTTGCCAACAGCTGCTTAGTATCTTTCGGTAGACAGTAGCCACCGTAACCAAATGATGGATTGTTGTAGTGGTTGCCGATGCGCGGATCAAGACAAACGCCTTCAATAATTTGACGGGTGTTCAATCCTAAACTTTCTGCATAACTATCCAGTTCGTTAAAGTACGCCACACGCATCGCGAGATAGGTATTAGCAAAAAGTTTAATTGCTTCAGCTTCTGTTGAATCAGTAAACAGGGTCGGAATATTTTGTTTGATTGCCCCTTCTTGTAATAACGCGGCAAAACGCTCTGCACGTTCAGAACGTTCGCCGATCACGATACGAGAAGGATGAAGATTATCGTAAAGGGCTTTACCTTCGCGAAGGAATTCGGGGGAGAAAATAATATTTTCGGTGTGGTATTTCTTATGCATAGCGGCGGTAAAACCTACCGGAACCGTGGATTTGATAACCATTACCGCCTGGGGATTTATCTCTGTTACATCTTTAATTACTGATTCTACGCTGGATGTATTGAAATAATTAGTTTTAGGATCATAGTCAGTCGGAGTTGCGATAATCACATAATCTGTATTCCGGTAGGCTTCATTTTTATCTAAAGTGGCATTAAAGCATATTTTATCTGATTGCAAATACTGCTGAATCTCCTTGTCAACAATAGGAGATATCCTATCATTCAGCATTGCGACGCGTGCTGGTAAAATATCTAATGCTACAACCTCATGATTTTGTGCGATTAAAAGCCCATTTGAAAGGCCTACATAACCAGTACCGGAAATGGTGATTTTCATTTCATGCTCTCAGAATTAACTTAACTATGAATCATGATGTTTTTAGCATCCTGATAAGAGTTAAAAGTTTTAACGCTACGATGATGACTGGTCAACGCAACGAAAAACAATTCAGATTTTCTTTATAAGAATAGCTAATATTTATTAAGTTAATATTAAGCAATGAAATTTAGTCTATAAGATTTATGGCAAAAAAAAGCCCAGCGATAAATGCCGGGCCTTAGTTTATTACTGATTAAATCAGATTAATCCAACCATTCGGTGTGGAATACACCTTCTTTATCAATGCGTTTATAAGTATGCGCACCGAAATAGTCACGCTGTGCCTGGATCAGATTCGCAGGCAGTACCGCAGCACGGTAGCTGTCGTAATAGGCAACCGCAGCGGCGAAGGTCGGAACCGGGATACCGTTCTGTACCGCATAGGCTACTACATCACGCAGAGCTTGCTGGTAATCGTCGGCGATTTTCTTGAAGTACGGCGCTAACAGCAAGTTAGCGATCTTCGGATTTTCAGCGTAAGCATCAGTGATTTTCTGCAGGAACTGAGCGCGGATGATACAGCCAGCACGGAAGATCTTCGCGATTTCACCATAGTTCAGATCCCAGTTGTACTCTTCAGACGCGGCACGTAGCTGTGAGAAGCCCTGAGCGTAAGAAACAATCTTACCCAGATAAAGCGCACGACGAACTTTCTCAATGAATTCAGCTTTGTCGCCTGCAGGTTGTGCTTGCGGACCGGACAGTACTTTAGACGCCGCAACACGCTGCTCTTTGAGAGAAGAGATGTAACGTGCAAACACTGATTCAGTGATCAGTGACAGAGGCTCACCGAGATCCAGTGCGCTCTGGCTGGTCCACTTACCAGTACCTTTGTTAGCTGCCTCATCCAGAATCACATCGACCAGGTAGTTACCGTCTTCATCTTTTTTAGTGAAGATATCTTTAGTGATGTCGATCAGGTAGCTGCTCAGCTCACCGTTATTCCACTCGGTGAAAGTCTGAGCCAGTTCTTCGTTGGAAAGGTTCAGGCCACCTTTCAGCAGAGAATAGGCTTCCGCAATCAGCTGCATATCGCCGTATTCAATACCGTTGTGAACCATTTTTACGTAGTGACCTGCACCATCGGCACCAATATAGGTAACACACGGTTCGCCATCTTCAGCTACGGCAGCAATTTTGGTGAGGATTGGCGCAACCAGTTCATAGGCTTCTTTCTGACCACCAGGCATGATGGAAGGCCCTTTCAGCGCGCCCTCTTCTCCGCCGGAAACACCAGTACCGATGAAATTAAAACCTTCTGCGGAAAGCTCACGGTTGCGACGAATGGTGTCCTGGAAGAAAGTATTACCACCATCAATGATGATGTCGCCTTTATCGAGGTATGGTTTCAGGGAATCAATAGCAGCATCCGTGCCTGCACCTGCTTTCACCATTAACAGGATGCGACGAGGCGTTTCAAGAGATTCAACAAACTCTTTCACCGTATAGTAAGGAACCAGTTTTTTGCCTGGATTTTCAGCAATCACTTCTTCCGTCTTCTCACGGGAACGGTTGAAAATAGAGACGGTATAACCACGGCTTTCGATGTTGAGCGCAAGGTTGCGCCCCATCACTGCCATACCGACGACGCCAATCTGTTGCTTTGACATTGTTTACTCCTGTCAGGGGTGGTCACCGCGGGGTTGCGGCTTATTTAAGATAAAGAATAGCTTAATTTATATCTTATTTTACAGTCATATTTTTCATAATTAGGAGATCGATTACTTCTTACCCAATCATCTACTTATCCACTGATATTATAAAAACGTTCAGCAAGTTTTATTAATTCACTATCACTATTATTTGGTATTAGTTCAACATGATTTTCTTTGCTTGTAATGAAATAGTCACTACCAATAGCAGAAAGATGTGAAAATGGCGATGTGCATTCCTTATCAAAAAGAGAACATCCCAAAAAATAGTTCATTGAATACTGAATCCCTAACATGTGCAATATTGTTGGCGCAAAACTTAATGAATTTTTACCGTCTGCATCCAAAATTTCAGGAGTGATATCTCCTCCAATAACCAGAAATGGTATTTCGCCTACAAAGTAACGAGAATCGCTATTAAATGCTTTTTTATATTCTGTCGAAGGAAATGTTGAATGATCTGACGTTATTATTAATAATGTATTATTATAAAATGAACTACGCCGAAAGAAGTCAACAAATTTCCCTAACTGAAAATCATAGTTATAGAATTTATTGTAGAGCGGGTTGTTACCATCAAAATATTTTTCATTTGGACTATCTTGACCATGATGAGTACCAGATGGATAGACACCAATAAAAAAGTGTTCTTTTTTATTTTCCTGAGAGCGTAAAAAATATTGCAGTGCATTAAATGTTTGCTTATCCGTCATTCTATCTCGTTGATAACCAATAAAATCACCCATACCAAGAACTTTATCAAAATTAAGTGTTTTCAACATTGTGTTGAGTGGGTTGTTTTTTTCGGTGGATGCTATAAAATAACTTTTATAACCATACTCTTTCAATATATCCGGTAAAGAGGTTTGACGGTGAAGATAAATATTATCAATTTCTGAGTTAGATAATTGTCCAATACCTGTACCAGTATCAGTAAAGCCATCCCGAAATTGATAACCAGAAGTTAACTGACCTCTTAACCCTCGAAAGGTTGCAGCTGTATGATTATAATAGTTTTTAAAGCTTAGTGCTTCAGTAGATAACTTATTTAAATTAGGCGTAACTGAAAATGCTCCAGGTTTAGAGCTGCCCATAATTTCAGATGAAAAGCCCTCAGTAAATATTACAATAACATTACGGCCTTTGAAACTGTAGTTATTTCCTATAGGGTTAATAAAAACACTTGTTTTTAAAAAAGATTTTCCTGCATCTCCGATCTTATTACTAGGCTTAAAGGTTTGCTGTAAATAGAACAATTTTGCCGTTTCATAAAAAGCATATACTGGCCCCGTATTTATAAAAGAACATACAAGC
>NZ_PTRD01000038.1:0-59823 GCF_002965005.1 Escherichia sp. MOD1-EC7011 | reverse complement strand
AAAATTACACAGTTGTTAATGTTTGTATATTTATTGTTAATATTCTGATTTATAAAACAATACATGTATATTTTAACAGCTCCTTAATGAGTAACCATAAATAGGTATTCAAGGTCGGGTTTATGAATTTTGTGACCAACTTAAATCAAATTTTCACCCCAGTGTTGATAGCTGGTGTCTTTATAAAAATGTGAGCGATGCCGAAAGAAATAAAATTAGTTATTGCATCCAGGTATTGAATGACGGATTATCTGTTTTGTCATACAAATGAGTTTGGAATTGTATTTTATTACTTAATAAAAAAGAGCCCCTATTTTTATTGATGATTGATAACCCAGAAGGGGTGGTTGCCATCGGGCATAAACAGAAATGAAGTAATGGAGTGTTGGTTGTGAATGTAAATTTCTTTGTTACCTGTATTGGTGATGCACTGAAATCAAGGATGGCACGAGACTCCGTGCTGCTACTGGAAAAACTCGGCTGTCGCGTAAATTTCCCGGAGAAACAGGGATGCTGCGGTCAGCCTGCGATCAATAGTGGTTATATCAAAGAAGCGATTCCGGGGATGAAAAATCTGATCGCTGCACTGGAGGATAACGACGATCCCATTATTTCACCTGCTGGTTCCTGCACCTATGCCGTAAAAAGTTACCCGACGTATCTGGCGGATGAACCTGAATGGGCATTACGTGCCGAAAAGGTTGCCGCGCGTATGCAGGATCTCACCTCTTTTATTGTTAATAAATTAGGGGTAGTGGATGTCGGCGCCAGCTTGCAGGGGAGAGCGGTGTATCACCCATCTTGCAGCCTGTCCCGTAAGCTGGGGGTGAAGGACGAGCCACTTACGCTGCTGAAAAATGTACGCGGACTGGAGCTGTTGCCCTTTGCCGAACAGGACACTTGCTGCGGGTTTGGCGGCACGTTCTCGGTCAAAATGGCCGAAATATCCGGCGAGATGGTGAAAGAAAAGGTTTCGCACCTGATGGAAGTCCGCCCTGAGTATTTAATTGGCGCTGACGTGAGTTGCCTGCTGAACATTAGTGGGCGATTACAACGTGAAGGGCAGAAAGTCAAAGTGATGCATATTGCTGAAGTGCTGATGAGCCGCTGAGGATATAAAGATGTCGATCAAAACCAGTAATACAGAATTTAAGACACGCATCCGTCAGCAAATTGAAGATCCGATCATGCGCAAAGCGGTGGCAAATGCGCAGCAGCGTATTGGTGCAAATCGGCAAAAAATGGTTGATGAACTAGGGCACTGGGAGGAGTGGCGCGATCGCGCTGCCCAGATACGTGATCATGTTCTGAGTAATCTTGACGCTTATTTGTACCAGCTCTCAGAAAAAGTGACGCAAAACGGCGGTCACGTCTATTTTGCAAAAACCAAAGAAGACGCTACCCGCTACATTTTACAGGTCGCCCAGCGTAAAAATGCGCGGAAAGTGGTGAAGTCGAAATCAATGGTGACCGAAGAGATTGGCGTCAACCATGTGTTGCAGGATGCTGGCATTCAGGTGATTGAAACCGATCTGGGGGAATACATTCTGCAGTTGGATCAAGATCCGCCATCTCATGTTGTGGTTCCGGCTATTCATAAAGATCGCCACCAGATCCGCCGGGTGCTACACGAACGCCTGGGTTATGATGGCCCGGAAACGCCTGAAGCGATGACCTTATTCATTCGCCAAAAGATCCGCGAAGATTTCCTCAGTGCTGAAATCGGTATTACCGGCTGTAATTTCGCGGTGGCAGAAACCGGTTCGGTATGTCTGGTGACTAATGAAGGTAATGCGCGAATGTGTACCACGCTGCCTAAAACGCACATTGCGGTGATGGGTATGGAGCGTATCGCCCCCACGTTTGCCGAGGTAGACGTATTGATCACCATGCTGGCGCGCAGTGCCGTTGGTGCGCGTTTGACGGGATACAACACCTGGCTGACAGGACCGCGCGAAGCAGGACACGTTGATGGCCCTGAAGAGTTTCATCTGGTTATTGTTGATAACGGACGCTCCGAGGTGCTGGCCTCTGAATTTCGTGATGTGCTGCGCTGTATTCGCTGCGGAGCCTGTATGAATACCTGCCCGGCATATCGCCATATTGGCGGTCACGGATATGGCTCTATTTACCCAGGACCAATTGGCGCGGTGATTTCTCCATTGCTTGGCGGCTATAAAGATTTTAAAGATTTGCCTTACGCCTGCTCTTTATGCACGGCCTGTGACAGCGTTTGTCCGGTGCGTATTCCTCTGTCGAAACTGATTTTACGCCATCGTCGGGTGATGGCTGAAAAAGGAATCACCGCAAAAGCAGAGCAACGGGCGATCAAAATGTTTGCTTATGCCAATAGTCATCCGGGATTGTGGAAAGTCGGAATGATGGCTGGCGCCCATGCGGCAAGCTGGTTTATCAATGGCGGCAAAACACCGCTCAGGATCGGCGCAATTAGCGACTGGATGGAAGCACGCGATCTTCCTGAAGCTGACGGAGAGAGTTTCCGTAGCTGGTTTAAGAAACATCAGGCGCAGGAGAAAAAGAATGGATAATCGGAGCGAATTTTTGAACAACGTTGCTCAGGCACTGGGGCGCCCGCTGCGACGTGAACCGCAAGCAGAAGATGCGCCGCTTAACAACTATGCTAACGAGCGGCTTACCGAACTTAATCAACAGCAGCACTGTGATGCGTTTATCCAGTTTGCCAGCGATGTCATGTTGACGCGTTGTGAACTGACCAGCGAGGCGCAGGCGGCAGAAGCGGCATTACGTTTGTGTAAAGAGCTGGGAGATCAGTCGGTCGTGGTGAGTGGCGACAAGCGACTGGAGGAGCTGGGGATCAGTGGACGTTTACAGCAGGAATGCAATGCCGCTGTTTGGGATCCGGCGAAAGGTGTCGAGAATATCGCTCTGGCGGAGCAGGCGAAAGTTGGCGTTGTGTATGCTGAATATGGCTTAACAGAGTCGGGAGGTGTGGTTCTTTTTTCCGCCGCTGAGCGCGGGCGTTCATTGAGTCTGCTACCTGAGTCCTCTATTTTTATCTTGCGTAAAAGCACTATTTTGCCCCGAGTGGCGCAGCTGGCAGAAAAATTGCACCAGAAAGCGCAGGCCGGTGAACGTATGCCATCCTGCATTAACATCATCAGTGGCCCCAGTTCAACAGCGGACATTGAACTTATCAAAGTCGTTGGGGTTCACGGGCCGGTGAAGGCGGTGTACCTGATTATTGAGGATTGTTGAGAGAGAGATTGGCGGCCATTCTGGTATTCAGCAGCCAGAAAGACATCGATAGCGACTATATCGCTATTACTGATTTGCACTGCGGGACACAAGTTTGCGCCATGTCCAGGATATGGCGCACTTTCTTATACCTCTGGTGCCATCATCACTGTGTAGATAATCATGTATCCTCTCGCAGATGTTATATCTATACAGCGCAGCCATTAGTTTAGATTGGTGGTCTGCCAGACAGCGAATTATAAAAAAACATAAAAAGAAACATTGATGCCTAAAATTACCACTGGGCTGAAAACATTGTTCAATAAGCTTATTCTTATTTAATGCAATTGAATTGACATATTTGAGTTGCAACCTTATTCATGAAAGGCGTGTAGAGTCAACGCGTCAGATTCAAGATAACCATATGTTATTTAAGGTTTAATTATCTGTGCGTGATATTTTATTGGATGTTTGAAATGTTATTTTTTCTTAATCTCTCATTAATATTTCAATGCAAGCTGAATGGATTCAGCCCTAAAGCTGATGGAATCAAAACATGCGCATAGCATGAATAATTTGCATGTTTAACACGCATCTTTACTCATTTTGTAATCGGATGTTGACGCTATGTTCATATCGATGGGGATATTTTAAGTTGATTTGGATTGTTAAATTCATATAATGCGCCTTCGCTCGTGACTGAAAGTCAGTACTTAGTGGTAAATTATAAATATAGTAAAACTACTTCTCTAGTACCCAAAATGAGTTGACTGAAATTTTTGGCTTTAAATATTAAATTTGCGTGATTATCTGCTGAGATTCACTTGTGATGACATTTCTGAGGTATTTAACGTAATCGTTATTGAGTAAACATTAGAGGTAACGATAAGCTGCTTGATAGTGGTGTTTGTTGTTATAGATACGGCATCGCTGATGTTTATGGTTACCCCTTATGCGTACTCAGGAATCCACCAGTAGTAACTCATACTGAACAGCGATAAAAGATAAAAGGTGTGTTCATGGATTCATGTGATTTTCGTGTTTTTCTGCAAGAGTTCGGTACAACGGTTCATTTGTCATTGCCCGGTAACGTATCCGAGAAAGAACGACTGCTACTCAAGCTGCTGATGCAGGGGATGTCGGTAACAGAAATATCACAATACAGAAATCGCAGTGCAAAGACAATTTCACATCAAAAGAAACAACTCTTTGAGAAACTGGGGATTCAGAGTGATATTACTTTCTGGCGCGATATTTTCTTTCAGTACAATCCGGAGATCATATCTGCCACTGGTAATAACAGTCACAAATATATTAATGACAACCGTTGCCACCATATTGTCACGCCTGAAGCCATCAGCCTGGCGCTGGAAAACCATGAATTTAAACCGTGGATCCAACCTGTTTTCTGCGCACAGACAGGGGTACTAACAGGCTGTGAAGTGCTTGTTCGCTGGGAGCACCCGCAAACGGGAATTATCCCTCCGGATCAGTTTATTCCTCTGGCGGAGTCATCTGGCCTTATTGTCATAATGACCCGCCAGTTGATGAAACAGACTGCGGATATTCTGCTGCCGGTAAAACATTTGCTACCGGACAATTTCCATATTGGTATCAACGTCTCGGCGGGCTGTTTTTTGGCTGCGGGATTTGAAAAAGAGTGTCTGAACCTGGTCAAGAAATTAGGTAATGATAAAATCAAGCTGGTTCTTGAGCTGACAGAACGTAACCCCATTCCGGTAACACCAGAAGCCAGAGCGATATTTGACAGCCTTCATCAGCACAACATTACCTTTGCGCTGGATGACTTTGGTACGGGTTATGCGACCTATCGTTATCTGCAGGCGTTTCCGGTCGATTTTATTAAAATTGACAAGTCGTTTGTGCAAATGGCGAGTGTTGACGAAATTTCCGGCCATATTGTGGACAATATTGTCGAACTGGCGCGTAAGCCTGGTCTGAGTATCGTAGCGGAAGGGGTAGAAACCCAGGAGCAGGCGGACTTAATGATCGGTAAAGGTGTTCACTTTTTGCAGGGCTATTTGTACTCTCCGCCGGTTCCGGGTAATAAATTTGTCTCTGACTGGGTAATGAAAGCCGGTGGTTGATGTAAGCCGCTATTCACAGCGCATCGGGAGGTTGGCAGCGATTAATTCTCCCGATGCAGTAAATCCTGATAGATCCCCGTTAATATGCCATTTGGCGCAAATTGCCTTTTAATCCACTGCGTCACCTGACCCGTTGCAGAGTGCTGGGTCGCCAGTAACATGCGTGAATCCTGGCGCGGATTATGAATTTGTCGGGTAACCAGCAGTGATTGCGCCATCGCTTCACGAACCATGTAATCTGGCAAAAAACCAATCCCTTCACCTAAAATCTGGCACTGACATTTGGTGTTGAAATCTGGCACCAGAATCGACTCCTGCCCATGCAGCAACCAACCCACCTTTTTATTAATCGTATGCGCGGTGTCCTCCACCATAATATTAGGGTAGAGACGCAGCTGGCTTTCGGCGATCGGCTCCGGCACAAAGGCTAACGGGTGATCCGGGGCGATAGCAAAAGCCCAGCGAATCGCACCAATCTCGGTGTAATCAATGCCGCCACCGTCCAGCAGCGTATCGGGCGCGCCGATGGCGATATTCGCCTGGTTATTGATAATCGCATCCCAGACGCCGTTATACACTTCGGTGGTGACGGTAATCTGGCAGGTAGGAAACTGCTTTTTCAGCACCTGTAATAAGCGTGCGGTGTGTTTGGGTGTATAAAGTAGCTGATTAATACAAATGCGCACGCGTGCTTCTATGCCCTGCGAAATAGTATCGATGCTGCGTTTGATGGCGTGAAAATCATTCAGCAGGTCGGTGGCCTTGCGGAAAAAATAACGCCCGGACTCCGTTAACTCAATGCTGCGGGTATTGCGGGTGAACAGCACTACATCCAGCCCCGTTTCCATTCGCTTGATGGTGTAGCTAATGGCGGAAGTGGTTAAACCCAACTCTTCTGCGGCTTTACTGAAACTGCCAAAACGCGCAGCGGTAGTAAATGCCAACAGGTTTTCTTCGGTAAAAATTGAGTTCATTAAACCATTCCCGCCATTTTCTAATATGAATTTCTCCAGCCATGACTGTAGAGGTATCGGTTAAAGATAGATAATCATTTTTGAATAACTTTTAATACCCGTCGCGTTTAGTTGTCGCTTCGCTTAATTTTTGTCCGCCATATTCGGAAATTATCCCCACGCAGTTACCCGCCAGAAAACCCAGTAACGTTACCGTCCAGTTCATCCCGCTAGCAAAAAATAGCGTCATGCCGAGAAAGCCACCGGGAATGAATGACAGTAACCAGAAACGTCCTTGCCAGACCACCACCGCTGAGAAGGGCACGGTAGTAATCACGCTTGCCCAGAATCCAGAAAGACCACTTACAGAAGCCAGCCAGCCGGCAGCCAGCGCGGCGAAAAACGCCCACACCATCCCGGAATAATTAACCGCCAGGCTTCTGATAAACCCCGATTTACCGCCGCCAGCGGCATAAAAACTGCAAAAGGCGACGAAGCCAATGGTTCCTAATAATTCCCATCCCTGAGAGAGCCCGACATGTGAAGCCACTAACTGCCAAAGCCCAGCACAAATACCGACGGTGACACCCGTTGCCGTGAGTCCGTTCATCTTGTTCCCCTCTGGTTAGACATGGACGAAAGCTACTCTTACATGTGCAGACTATAGAGAAATAAAACCTGATTGAGTGAAAGGGTATCGGGTCAAAGAAACAAATATTGCACTACCGCACACTGCGAAAAGATTATTGAACATCATTCAACAAAAAGGCGAAATACGGCGAATTAAATTTAAGCGGGTTCTTTTAGCTGAATTTCGTTGCTATTCTCAATTCATCGAAAACAGCCACAAAAACCAGGGGAATGTTAATGACTATAAATAATCTGCCTGCCGACTATTTATTGGCTGCACAACAGGGCGATATCGATAAAGTAAAAACCTGCCTTGCGCTGGGTGTCGATATAAATACCTGCGATCGTCAGGGGAAAACGGCAATTACGCTGGCAAGTTTATATCAGCAATATGCTTGCGTTCAGGCATTAATTGATGCCGGAGCGGATATTAATAAGCAAGATCATACCTGTTTAAATCCTTTTTTAATTAGCTGTCTGAACGATGATTTAACGCTACTACGAATTATT
Source organism: Escherichia sp. MOD1-EC7011 (assembly GCF_002965005.1). Lineage (NCBI taxonomy): Bacteria > Pseudomonadati > Pseudomonadota > Gammaproteobacteria > Enterobacterales > Enterobacteriaceae > Escherichia > Escherichia sp. MOD1-EC7011. The sequence goes on along the minus strand of NZ_PTRD01000038.1, from coordinate 52,406 downwards.
TTACCGGCTAAACCCGATCTTAATTGCGTAACCCGTTTTGGCGGTGTCGGCCTGACGCCTGCCTGTGAAAAAGGCCATTTAAGTATTGTAAAAGAGCTTTTGGCGCATACGGAAATTAACGTTAACCAGACCAACCATGTTGGCTGGACACCGCTGCTGGAAGCGATTGTGCTTAACGATGGCGGTATTAAACAGCAGGCGATTGTCCAGTTATTGCTGGAACACGGTGCCAGCCCGCATCTGACCGATAAATATGGCAAAACGCCGCTGGAACTGGCGCGGGAACGCGGTTTTGAAGAGATTGCTCAATTGCTGATTGCCGCAGGTGCATAATCCGGGAGGCTTGCTATCGACACACCACAAAGACGGTGTGTGTGGGCGCTAACTGCGGATGCGGATTTTCTGGCGCAGCGGGGGCAAGGACAGGTTGAACAGGTCTTTGCCAGAGCGGTAAATATCGCACTCCCGGCTCGCCAGCAGTTGCTGACGCTGCTTTGTGAAGAATACGACAATGCACCAAACAGTTGTCGGTTGGCACTCACTCACTTTGATGGTCTGTTCCATCATGGCGATAAGGTTCAGTTTGACGAGCACGGGATTACGATTGGTAAAGATATTCATATAGATAAGCATCGTTGTCAGCGTTGGCTGTCCCCAACACTGCAAATGACCGCTCTGAATTTTCACCTTATCGCCTGGCAACAGTGGTACGACATTATTCATCAGCATCTGGGGGAAAATGAAACCCTGTTTAATTATCGCGGCGATAATCCATTTTATCAGGCGTTAAATAAAGAATTACATATCAGGCGACGTGCTGTTATTCAGGCATTAAACGATAAACAAAATATCGCGTCAGCGGTCGCTAATATGATTGGGTTAGGGATTGGTCTGACGCCTTCAGCCGATGATTATTTAACAGGTCTGGCGCTTGTTTTATTTATTTCCGGGCATCCGGTAGAAAAATACAAAGAGGAATTTTATCTCGGCCTGCAACGCGGCAGAAATAATACCACGTTATTAAGTGCCATAACGCTGGAAGCCGCATTACAACAACGCTGTCGGGAAAATATTTATCACTTTATTCACGGCATCATTAATGACATCCCTGAGAACGCCACTCAGACAATAGAAAAAATTAAACATATTGGCTCCAGTTCCGGCTGCGACATGCTGTATGGCATGGCCGATGGTTGTGCGCTGAGCCAAACCTACGGAGGGAATTATGTCAGTTAAAATAGTCATTAAACCGAATACCTATTTTGATTCTGTCTCGCTGATGTCTATCTCCACGCGTGCAAATAAACTCGACGGCGTCGAGCAGGCATTTGTGGCGATGGCGACCGAAATGAACAAAGGCGTGCTGAAAAATTTAGGGCTGCTGACGCCGGAACTGGAGCAGGCGAAAAACGGCGACCTGATGATTGTCATCAATGGTAAATCGGGTGTGGACAACGAGCAGTTGCTGACGGAAATTGAAGAACTGTTCAACACCAAAGCGCAAAGCGGCTCGCACGAGGCGCGTTACGCCACTATTGCCAGCGCCAAAAAGCATATCCCGGAAAGTAACCTGGCGGTGATTTCCGTCAACGGCCTGTTTGCCGCTCGCGAAGCGCGTCAGGCGCTGCAAAATGACCTCAACGTGATGCTGTTCTCCGATAACGTCTCGGTTGAAGATGAACTGGCGCTCAAGCAGCTCGCTCACGAAAAAGGGCTGCTGATGATGGGACCAGACTGCGGCACGGCGATTATCAACGGTGCGGCGCTCTGCTTTGGTAACGCCGTGCGTCGCGGCAATATCGGTATTGTTGGTGCATCCGGCACCGGCAGCCAGGAACTGAGTGTCCGCATCCATGAATTTGGCGGCGGCGTTTCACAACTGATCGGCACCGGCGGGCGTGACCTGAGCGAGAAAATTGGCGGCCTGATGATGCTCGACGCCATCGGCATGTTAGAAAACGATCCGCAAACTGAAATCATCGCCTTAATTTCTAAACCGCCAGCGCCGGCGGTGGCTCGCAAAGTGCTGGAACGCGCGCGCGCCTGCCGCAAACCGGTGGTAGTCTGCTTCCTCGGTCGTGGCGAAACGCCAGTGGATGAGCAGGGGCTACAGTTTGCTCGCGGCACCAAAGAAGCGGCGCTGAAAGCAGTGATGCTCTCCGGCGTGAAACAGGAACATCTCGACCTGCATACGCTTAACCAGCCGTTGATTGCGGATGTGCGTGCGCGTCTGCAACCGCAGCAGAAATACATTCGTGGCCTGTTCTGCGGCGGTACGCTGTGCGACGAAACCATGTTCGCGGTGATGGAAAAAAATGGCGATGTCTACAGCAACATTCAGCCCGATCCTGAATTCCGCCTGAAAGATATCAACCGCAGCATCAAACACACCTTCCTCGACTTTGGCGATGACGACTTCACCAACGGCAAACCACATCCAATGATTGACCCCACCAACCGTATCAGCCGCTTGATCGAAGAGGCGCGCGATCCCGAAGTGGCGGTGATCGTGATGGATTTTGTGCTCGGATTTGGATCGCATGAAGATCCGGTTGGTTCCACCATTGAAGCGATCAAAGAAGCGAAAGCGATCGCCGCTGCCGAAGGCCGCGAGTTGATCATTCTCGCCTATGTGCTGGGTACCGATCTTGATACGCCATCGTTAGAACAACAAAGCCAGATGTTGCTTGATGCCGGAGTGATTCTGGCGAGCAGCAGCACCAATACCGGATTGCTGGCGCGTGAATTTATCTGCAAAGGGGAGGAAGCCTGATGAGCCCGTCACTGTTTAGCCAACCGTTGAACGTTATTAACGTCGGTATCGCCATGTTTAGCGATGACCTGAAAAAGCAGCATGTAGAAGTGACTCAACTCGACTGGACGCCGCCGGGGCAGGGCAATATGCAGGTGGTACAGGCGCTGGATAACATTGCCGATTCGCCGCTGGCAGACAAAATCGCTGCCGCTAATCAGCAGGCGCTGGAGCGCATTATTCAGTCGCATCCGGTGCTGATTGGTTTTGATCAGGCGATTAACGTGGTGTCCGGCATGACGGCGAAAACCATTCTTCACGCCGGGCCGCCGGTCACCTGGGAAAAAATGTGCGGCGCGATGAAAGGCGCGGTCACCGGGGCGCTGGTGTTCGAAGGGCTGGCGAAAGACCTCGACGAGGCGGCTGAACTGGCGGCCTCCGGGGAGATCACCTTCTCGCCGTGCCACGAACACGACTGTGTGGGATCGATGGCGGGTGTTACCTCGGCCTCGATGTTTATGCACATCGTAAAAAACAAAACCTACGGCAACATCGCTTATACCAACATGAGCGAGCAGATGGCGAAGATTTTGCGTATGGGCGCTAACGACCAGAGCGTGATTGACCGCCTGAACTGGATGCGTGATGTGCAGGGACCAATACTGCGCGACGCGATGAAAATTATCGGCGAAATCGATCTGCGCTTAATGCTGGCGCAGGCGCTGCATATGGGCGATGAGTGTCATAACCGCAATAACGCCGGGACGACGCTGCTGATTCAGGCGCTGACGCCGGGGATTATTCAGGCGGGCTATTCCGTCGAGCAACAGCGCGAAGTGTTTGAGTTTGTCGCCAGCAGCGACTACTTCTCCGGCCCGACGTGGATGGCGATGTGTAAAGCGGCGATGGATGCGGCGCACGGCATCGAATACAGCACCGTGGTCACCACCATGGCGCGTAACGGCGTTGAGTTCGGCCTGCGGGTCAGCGGCCTGCCAGGGCAATGGTTTACCGGTCCGGCGCAGCAGGTGATCGGCCCGATGTTTGCCGGGTATAAGCCGGAGGATTCGGGGCTGGATATCGGCGACAGCGCCATCACCGAAACCTACGGCATTGGTGGATTTGCTATGGCGACCGCGCCCGCAATCGTCGCGCTGGTGGGCGGCACGGTGGAAGAGGCTATCGATTTCTCCCGCCAGATGCGTGAAATCACTCTCGGCGAGAACCCGAACGTCACCATTCCGCTGCTCGGTTTTATGGGCGTACCGTCGGCTATCGACATCACCCGCGTGGGCAGCAGCGGCATTCTGCCAGTGATCAACACCGCCATTGCCCATAAAGATGCGGGCGTCGGCATGATTGGCGCGGGCATTGTGCATCCACCATTCGCCTGCTTCGAGAAAGCCATTCTTGGCTGGTGCGAACGTTACGGCGTCTGACTTACATGTTTATGCCGGATGCGGCGTGAACGCCTTATCCGGCCTACGAATGGCACAAGAGTTTGTAGGCCTGATAAGACGCGCGAGCGTCGCATCAGGCATTTTTCACCATTGCCGGATGGCACAAGAATCTGTAGGCCTGATAAGCGTAGCGCATCAGGCAGTCTGGCGTTGGTCATAACCCCATCACCCTCTGTCGCGGACATAACAACATGAAAGAACTTGTGGTCGTTGCCATTGGTGGCAACAGCATTATCAAAGATAACGCCAGCCAGTCGATTGAGCATCAGGCAGAGGCGGTGAAAGCCGTCGCTGATACGGTGCTGGAAATGCTGGCTTCCGATTACGACATTGTGCTGACCCACGGCAACGGGCCGCAGGTCGGGCTGGATTTACGCCGCGCGGAGATTGCCCACGAGCGCGAAGGGCTGCCCTTAACGCCGCTGGCGAACTGTGTGGCAGATACGCAAGGCGGCATTGGCTACCTGATCCAACAGGCGCTGAACAACCGACTGGCGCGCCACGGCGAGAAAAAAGCCGTCACCGTGGTGACTCAGGTGGAAGTGGATAAAAACGATCCGGGTTTTGCTCATCCCACCAAGCCCATCGGTGCATTCTTTAGTGAAAGCCAGCGTGACGAATTACAAAAGGCAAACCCGGACTGGCATTTTGTTGAGGATGCCGGACGGGGCTATCGCCGCGTTGTCGCCTCGCCGGAACCGAAACGCATTGTGGAAGCGCCTGCTATTAAGGCGCTGATCCAACAAGGCTTTGTGGTGATTGGCGCGGGCGGTGGCGGAATTCCGGTGGTGCGCAGTGAAGCGGGGGATTACCAAAGCGTGGACGCGGTTATCGACAAAGATCTCTCCACTGCACTGCTGGCGCGCGAAATTCACGCTGACATTTTAGTGATTACCACCGGTGTCGAAAAAGTGTGCATTCACTTTGGCAAGCCGCAGCAGCAGGCGCTGGATCGGGTGGATATTGCCACCATGACCCGCTATATGCAGGAAGGGCATTTCCCGCCCGGCAGCATGTTGCCAAAAATTATCGCCAGCCTGACATTTTTAGAACAGGGCGGCAAAGAAGTGATTATCACCACACCGGAATGCCTGCCAGCGGCGCTGCGCGGTGAAACGGGCACCCATATTATTAAAACGTAAGGACGTAAGATGAAAGAAAGCAATAGCCGTCGTGAGTTTTTGAGCCAGAGCGGTAAGATGGTTACCGCCGCCGCGCTGTTTGGTACCTCTGTGCCGCTCGCCCACGCGACAGTCTCTGGCACCGCAAACTGCGAAGCGAATAACACCATGAAAATCACTGACCCGCACTACTATCTCGACAACGTGTTGCTGGAAACTGGTTTTGATTACGAAAACGGCGTAGCGGTGCAGACCCGCACGGCGCGCCAGACCGTGGAAATTCAGGACGGCAAAATTGTTGCCCTGCGCGAGAATAAGCAGCATCCGGACGCCACGCTGCCGCACTATGACGCTGGCGGTAAGTTGATGTTGCCCACCACCCGCGACATGCATATTCATCTCGACAAAACCTTTTACGGCGGGCCGTGGCGCTCGCTCAATCGCCCGGCAGGCACCACCATCCAGGACATGATTAAGCTTGAGCAGAAAATGCTGCCGGAGCTGCAACCTTACACTCAGGAGCGGGCGGAAAAACTGATCGATTTATTGCAGTCGAAAGGCACCACCATTGCCCGCAGCTACTGCAATATCGAACCGGTTTCCGGCCTGAAAAATCTGCATAACTTACAGGCGGTGCTGGCACGACGTCAGGCGGGCTTCGAGTGTGAAATTGTCGCCTTCCCGCAGCACGGTTTGCTGCTGTCGAAATCGGAACCCTTAATGCGCGAAGCGATGCAGGCGGGGGCGCATTACGTCGGCGGGCTGGACCCGACCAGCGTTGATGGCGCGATGGAAAAATCCCTCGACACCATGTTCCAGATTGCGCTGGACTACGACAAAGGCGTCGATATTCACCTGCACGAAACCACGCCGGCGGGCGTGGCAGCTATCAATTATATGGTTGAAACCGTAGAGAAAACGCCGCAACTGAAGGGCAAGCTGACCATCAGTCACGCCTTTGCGCTGGCAACGCTTAACGAGCAACAGGTGGATGGACTGGCAAACCGCATGGCGGCGCAGCAAATTACTATCGCCTCGACGGTGCCGATTGGCACGCTGCATATGCCGCTCAAACAGTTGCACGACAAAGGCGTAAAAGTCATGACAGGAACTGACAGCGTTATCGACCACTGGTCACCTTACGGCCTGGGCGACATGCTGGAAAAAGCCAATCTGTACGCGCAACTCTATATTCGTCCTAACGAACAGAACCTCTCCCGATCGCTGTTTTTAGCCACTGGCGATGTCCTGCCGCTGAATGAAAAAGGCGAGCGCGTCTGGCCAAAAGCGCAGGATGACGCCAGCTTTGTGCTGGTGGACGCCTCCTGTTCCGCCGAGGCGGTGGCGCGTATCTCGCCACGTACCGCAACGTTCCATAAAGGGCAACTGGTATGGGGGCGTGTGGCAGGTTGATGTCCGTTTGAAATGTCTTCAACGGTGAGTCGTAAGAGATTTATCGCCCCAGGGAGTGGGGCAACTTGAATATGGGTTTGTTGGCCTTGATTCTTCTGAGCCGGAGACATTGTGTGTGGCACCGCTAACCACACAGTAAACCTTACGAGCCGCCTTAAGCATCCGGCAACGCATAACACTTCACCGGTTTTCCGTCTTTCATTTCCACCAACATGCGGCTGGTCTGCAACGGCTTGTCCAGCATATTTTGCTGGAATTGGTCGAACGCCATGCGGGCTTCCTTAATTGCGACTTTTTGCGGCATTAAGCGGTTATTGCACCATTTTCGCAAAATGACTTTATTGGCGCTGGTGGTATTCGCCTGTTCCGCTACGGCGCCGATGCTATCAATTCGTGACTGTAATTGTTTTTCTACCTTGCTGATAACCGTATCGAACTGCGCATAATGATGTTCTATAGCCTGCTGACGACGTTCTACCAGCATCGTCTGACCCTCACTATGGCTGACCAGATGTAATGCTTGCCCGCGTACCCTCATCGCTAAATCCCACTCCATCGTCCGTTCTTCAATAATTTTTTGTTGCGCCTGAATTTTACTGGTGATGGTTGCGCTACTGAAAAAACTGCCGTCATTTATAGAGGCTACCTTCTCGCCAGCAAAGGCAATATCCGTCAGCAGATGATCCTGGAGCGTTGAAAAATCTTTTTCGATAGCTTCAAGTATTTGCCGTATTTCTGGCGAAGATTGCCCCTCAATGACGACAGGTGTGATTTGCTGTAAATACTGAATAGCGCCGACAATTTCAGATTTGCGGGCATTGTTCTGGAACGCAGAAATCTCCCGAATAGTTTCAATTATCTGCGTCAGTTTATTGCTGATATCTGCCAGATGTTTTTGTGCCAGTATCGCTGAAGCGACATTCAGTAATATGCTGGCATTGACTAATTGATTCAGTTTGTCAGGGTTCAGCAAAACTGCGTGCGCTTTAATTCCTTTTTCCCCGAGACTGAAGCCACGATATCCCGAGCCATCTTTCACTTTCGCCAGTGCGCCATCAATTATGACTTCCATATAGTGATGACTGGCGACATGGGCGGCGGTGGCGAGCGAAGGAAGCGTCTGTAAGAGTGGGCCTAACCGTGAAATTTCAGTAATGTCATGCCGTATCAGAGTGTCGGGGTGGGTAATTTCATTTAAAGCGATAGACGATACAGTTAAAACGCGCTGCGACTTTTCATTTTCAAACACCCAGCGATTGCCATAGTTTGCGGTTGACATTGCCGTTGATGATACCGATTCGCTCAGACGGTGATGGCGGGAATTTTTTAAGCGAATCCAGGCAATTTGCACTACACAGGGCAAGGTGATTCGGAACGCCGGGTTGGAAATATCATAAGCGGTATATAAACCGGTGAGGGCTAACCCGACAGGACCGGTGAGAACGCCCAACACGCGACCTATCCCCAGACCCGCAATTAGCGGGAGTGCCTTCCCCGTGGCGATCTGCGCCAGACCGCTTGCTACCATTGCCGCACGTTGCAAAAGTGGCAGCTCCATACGTGACAACTTATCCAGGCTAATACTGGTGTTAATTCCCATATCACGGAGAAGCTGACGGCGATCGTCATCTGACATTTTGTTCCAGGATGACGCAAAAACGGCATCGATAATCAGTGATTCTTTTTCTTTTACCGGTGCATTTTTCGCGACTTTAATTTTCAGATGGCTGGCGACATCGTCAACAATTTCGCTATAGCTAACGCCATTGCGTCGGAACAGATTCATTACGGTGTTACCGCCAAAATGTTGCAGTTCGCGAATCAGCAAACGCAATGTTTCCTCATCAACAGCTTCGCTATTTTTACCATCGCGCAAGGCCTTTTTAACGCGGTCAGACTGGGAAAAATTAAATTTTCCGTCTGGGGTAATGTAATCAATCAGCAGATCGATATCGTTTTTGTCGGCGTTCAGTAGCAGAGCAACCAGCGTTTCATCGCCCTTAATGTCAATCTCACTCATTTAATTGTCTCGTTGAATAGTGACTGGACGTTATTAGAAGCAGCGCGCCCTACGAAAAAGTTTCATACGTAAGTCTGGCGGCGAAAAAAAATAAAATCCCCAATCTTTGTGTCATAAAGCATAAATTCTGTGAATTATTTTCACCAAGCGATTTAAATTTCTTACACATGCGTGTGATCAATGTTTTTGTGAGATATATAACGTTTTATTGATGTAAAAATTGAGACTTTTCCTATAATGAGCGGGCGATTTTTTTCCTTGCTGGTGATGTTCTGCCCTGCAAATTTCTTTTCCTTCACTCAAGGTATTTAGATGTTTTCGCTGACTTCGTTCCTCGACACGTTAACCTCTGTTAATCCAGAAAATGTGCCGATTTATGTCGCTATTGTGGTTGGGGTTTTGTTGTTGGGTTTCATTGTCCGTTACGCTATTCCTTCATTTAGGGTTTCAGCGCGCTTTAAACAAAAAGCGAAAGCAATTCGGCAACTTGGCAATGAAAAACCGGCACAACAACTCGAAAAATTAGACGCGTTATTCTCTGATAAATTTTTTGCGCATCCCTGGAGCGAATTTAAAGAGTCTCTACATCGCCAGTTTGAGTTTGACGAAAACAGCGGGCAAAAAAAAATTAGCGCCATCCGTTCAACGGCTCCGTCGTCAGCATGGTTTACGGAACCGTTATTAGTCGAAATTCCTCTCTATACGGAAGCGTTTAAACATCTCCCTGGCATCCTGACCGGAATTGGGATCATCGGCACCTTTTCGGGGCTGATGATTGGTTTGCACCATTTTGACCCCAGCACGCCAGAGCAGGTCAGCGCCAGCGTCGCTAACCTTTTACGCGACGTTCTGTATGCGTTTTTAGGTTCGGCGTTTGCTATTACGTTTTCCATTCTGGTCACCATGTTTGAAAAATGGCGACTGGCGCAATGTTATAAAAACCTTGAACTTCTTACCGCCAGCATTGACCAGCTTTTTGAGGGCGGCGTCGGTGAAGATTACCTTTCGCAACTTCTTTCCAGTACTAAAGAAAACACCACCCATGCGCGGCAACTTAAGGATGGTCTGGTCACTGACCTGCGCGAAATGCTGCAAAACCTGGTGGATAGCCAGGTGCGGGAAAATCAAAAGCTGGCAGAGACATTATCAACAACATACCGCGAGTCAGGCCAACAGTTTGCTGAACAGGTCAGTGGTGCTATCGAAACCAGTCTGAAAAATCCGCTGGATAAAATTGCTGGTGTGGTGCAAACCGCCTCCGGCGATCAGAGCCATCGTGTGCAGTCGATGCTGGAGAACGTCCTGACCGCCTTTATGAGCAAAATGGATAATACCTTTGGTCAGCAATTCACCACCATGCAGGAGATGATGGGGCGTTCTGTGGAAGCCATTCAGTCTATGCAAAGCGGCTTCTCAACGTTGTTGCAGGATATGCGTCAGGCCGGGGATGACTCACGTCAGGGCAGCGCGCAACTGATCTCTCAACTGTTAAGCGAAATGAAAAGCGGTCAGCAGGAGATGCAGGCAGGGATGAATGAGATGCTGCGCAGCTTGCAGGAATCCGTTGCCCGTATTGGCGCAGAAGGTGAGGGCGCGGGCGAACGGATGGCGCAACAACTGGAAAAAATCTTTGCCGACAGCGAAGCGCGTGAAAAAGCGATGGCGGAACAGATGCGCGCGTTTATTGAGGCTATCCAGTCCAGTGTTCAGCAAGGGCAAAATGAAACCATGGAGAAAATGGCAGCTTCCGTGGATACGCTTGGCAGCCATATGGCGACGCTCTTTGCACAACTGGAAAATGGTCAGCAGCAACTTAATCAGCAGCAAAACCAGGCGCAAAATCTGCTGATGGGCAATATGAGCAAAGGTATCGAAACGCTGACGCAAAACCTGGCGGGCGTATTCAGCCAACTGGAGTCAGGGCAAAAACAGATGAGCCAGACTCAGGAACAGGGGCAACGCGTGCTGCATGAAGAAACTCAGCAGCTTCTGGCACGTAGCGAAGCGCGTGAGCAGGCGGCGGCTGAGCAACAGCAACAGTTTATGACGTCGTTACAGCAAACCATGCATTCCGGTCAGGATGCCCTGCGAGAGAAAATGACCAGCGGTATCGATCACCTGGGTAGCCAACTTGGCAACCTGTTTGGGCAACTGGAAGAAGGTCAGAAGTCGCTCAGTCAGCAACAGCAATCTGCGCAGAGTGCGTTACAACAGGAAGCGCAGCGAATCATTGGTCAGCTTGAAAGTCAGGTTGAGTCGCTGATGCAGATGCTGCGTGAACAGCAATCTGCTTCAGGCGATCTGCTGCAACGGATGGCGCAAAACACCACGCGCCATCTGGAAGAGATACAAACAGGAGCCGATAAAATGCGCGTGGCTGCCGACCGCTTTGAAGCTGCGGGCGATCGTGTTGCTGAGGCTAATCAGTTGACCGCTGAGGTGCTCAATGGCACGCAACAGGCAGGACGCACGCTTTCCAGTGCCAGCGCGGAGTTGGGGGCATTGATTGCCGATTATCGTAATACCCGTGAAGTCGTGGCGAATGCCATAACGGCACTCGAAACGCTGATTAACCGTAGCCATGATGAACAAACATCGCGCAGCCGTTTTGTTGACGATCTGAAAGCGTACTCTGAACGCCTGCAACAATATAACCGTGAGGCTCAGGAGTTCCTGCATAACATTGCCGAGGTAATGGGAACCAGTTTTGAATCCTTTACGACCGGAGTGGAAAACGGCCTGAATCGTTCACTGCAAGAGATGGATACGCAACTGACGAAAGCGGCGGGAGCCTTAAGTTCTTCGGTTGAGATTATCGGTGAAAGCGTGGATACGCTGGAAACAGTACTCCGTCATCGTCGCGCGTAAGGAACAGGCTGATGTTTAACCGGGTATTTAATGGCAGGCAACGGCGCAGCGATGAAGCGGAAAAACCCTTCTGGATCTCCTATGCAGACCTGATGACCGCCATGATGGTGCTGTTTCTGGTGGTGATGGTGGCGTCACTTAGCTCTGTTACGCAGCGGATCCAGCAGGCGGAGGCGGGGGAGAAATCGCGCGGGCATGATATCGCTCGCCTGTGTGAAAAACTTGAGCTTCAGGCGAAAAATCTCAACAAGACGATTCAGGTTGACTGCCATGACAACCGTATCAGCTTTGGTGAAGCCGGGCGTTTTGAGCACAATCGCTTTGCGCTTAACGCCGAAGGATTACAGGCGCTACAGGATGTGGTGCCGTTAGTGCTGGAGGCGGCAAATAGCGATGAAGGCAAAAAATGGTTTAAGCAAATTGTTATAGAAGGTTTTACGGATACTGACGGTTCTTATCTCTATAACCTGCACCTTTCGTTGCAACGCTCGGAATGGGTGATGTGCAGTTTGCTGGATAGCAGAAGCGCGCTACAGCAAAAAATAACCCCGGAACAACAGGTCCAGATCCGTAAATTATTTCTGGCGGGCGGGGTTTCGTTCAACAATGCGAAAGAGAGCAAAGAAGCCAGCCGTCGCGTAGAACTGCGGATGCAATTCTTTGGCCTGAAAGACAAAAAGCGCGACGAAAGCATGGATGTTGTTCCTGGCATTAGTCAGGAAACCTGTCAGTTGGGAGCCATGCAATGACTTCCGCTATTGAAAAACTGAAAACCCGTTTGCTGCCCTATCGGGAGCAGAACGTGCAGCCGACGGTAAGTCATGCTTTTCACTATCTTCAGCGCGTTATCGCGCAACTTGAGAGGAAGGTAGATGCTCGCGCGGTGCAGATGGTTCCCCCTCTGGAGAAACGCCGACAAGCCATTGCCCGGCTGCGTGCGGGGGATACGCCAAAGCCCTTCGAGTGGAAGATGATTTTTTTTGGTCTTAATGACGTGGCAGAAGGCGATCTGTTTGAAATTGCATTGATTGATGATGCAACAAACTTCGCGAGGATTATCGCTGAAATTGAACAAAAAATTGCGCAGCAGCGGTTAACACGCCGCGAATGGCTGGCGCTATGTACCAGCTACTTTGGTCATTCCAACGATACACCGGAAAAGAATCCGCAGTGGCTTCAGCTACGCACGCAGATTGCTCGCGGGTTTCAACAGCTAAAAGAGAGTGCGCCGCGTCAGATGTCCTGGATGTCGGTCATTGACACCTATAGCGATATTTTTACCGATAATGCAGGTTTTCTTCTCGGACAACAGCTTGGGCGTGGAGAAATCACGGATATTTCGGTGCTGGAGAAAGTCGCGCAAATTCCGCAAACCAGCTGGTTATGGCGCAAAATTGTTAACCACCTGGTCAATGAGATTTTTTGCCTGACTGACGATGATTTTCAGCAGAAAATTCATTCTCTTATCGCCTTGAGCCGCCAGCTTACGCGGTTTAAAGATAATATTCTGGCAGCCACTCTGACCCGTTATTATCAGTCGGCTTTTAAACATCAAACGCATTTCGAACTCAAGCAATTGGCCCTGGAATATTGGGGAAATCCGCAGTTAACCAGCCGTAATAAAAGCTGGCAGGTTCACGTTGAAAATCCGGTATTACTGATGGTGCAAGGATGGTTCGCCAAAGACGACCTGAAACTGTTCTTTGAATTGCTGAAAGGCAATCGGGATGTTGACCATGCGCGCCTGTTCTACTGGCTACGTTTTGCCAACCAAATGAGCTATACGCGCATTGTGCTGGGCGAAGATGCGCTGCGATCCAAAGATGCCGATTATGTTGAATTCAGGGCGAAAAACGCAGGGCGATTAAGCCGTCTGCAAGGTTCTGGTTCACGCGATAACAATGCCATGATTATGCGCATTGGTGATTATCTGTTTGTCGAATTTTCGAAAGTGGGGGCGATGTATGCCTACCATATGGGGAATGCGCCCTTTAATCCGGAAACCGGCATTCTTGATATTGATTATGATCTGAAAGATAAGCGGAATAACCGCCGTAAAGTCCGGTTGCGTTTACCGCATTTGTCGCCGGTATTTCTCTACTCACTCAACCGAATTGAGGGGTGGATGAGCCGATATGACGAAGAACTTCGTAAGCTGGGTATTGATTACGTTGCGGAAGATTTAAATCAGTCCTCTGTCACTTTGGATATATCTCGCTTCAATGCCTCAAAGACCGTGAGTCGGCCTGAACCTGCATCGTTATCTGAACATGAAGTCAGTGATGCAAAGTCAGACCGGGAAGAGCAAATCAAAATCATCGCCTCCTCGTTAAAAGCCAAAAAAGATCTCCCCGACCGGGAACAACAAATCCGGGAGATTATTCGTTCGGTCGATTGCAAAGTGATGGATAAACGCGGGCTGGGGGGCGCAATCCATATTCAGTTCAATGAACCAGACCATGAAGCGGCGCAAAAATTACTCAGCCTTGGGTTTAAACCTGTGCTGGGTAAATTTACTTACTGGAGCAAATAGTGTTCAAAAAATTGTTGGGTAAATTTATTAAAGAGAATACTTCACTACCTGCTTCATTTGCGCCGCTGTATGTAATGAAAGAAGAGGGTTTTGCTTTCCCCTTTAGTCTTGCCGATAGCGAAGATAACTGGCCTGTCGCCTCATGCCTGGAACAGCTTCATGAGGAAGATTATGTTTCACACTGGTCTGATTGCTGGTTTCTTAGCTGGGATGATTTTTACCGCATCCGGAAAAATGACGACTATGCCAGCAGTCTGGCGATTTTTGCTTTCCCTTCACAGCGCAATCTGACGGCTCATCTTGCTGCAACAGGAAGCATTAGCGATGACACTTTTCGCGTTTTCATTGATAAATGGACCCTACCTGATGACTATCGCCCCGTTGAGATAACTTGCACAGGCGCCAGCTTTTCCTCTGCGGAAGGCACCTTTGTGTTAAGTGAAGAGAACTGGCAGCTTCTGGACGCACTACAGCAACTCAGGTTGCAGCAGCGACAGACGCCGGGTGAAACGGTCAACCAAACCCGTTGGGCCAAAATACGGCGGCAGGCCAAAAAAGCAGGGGCAAAACTGGATGACTATCTTGCGAAAACGATCGTCATCAGGCCGGAATCGTTGCAGTTAAAACTGCGAAAATCGCTGGTGGTGGATACTCCGGTGCTGGAAATTGAACCTGTTTTTGATGAGCAGCCTGCCAACTGGTTACAGAGTTTTGACCGCACGCAACAGGTGCAGGATCGTTACCGTGTTTTAGGGGACGATGGTGTCTTAAACCATGTCATTCTTTCTCCTGAAGTCAAAGACGTCCTGACCTCCGTGCACGCTATTACGGGGCGTCGCGTGGCGGGGGATGATGCGCTCTCATTTGTTCGCAACCCCTACACCTGGATTGGTGAAGAGGCGAGCCTGGTGCTTGATCCTGACGTTTATGAGCAGAATTTGCAGGACGCCGGGATCTACTTTTATGATTTCCGTCTGGAGCCGCAGATTGATGAAAACAGGCAAATTGCGGCGGTAACGCTTCTTCTCAGCCCCAGAACTGAGCAATCTGTGGCGGATGAAACCTATATCTTTAAACGTCCAGGTGAACTGGCGGCGTTGCTCTCTGAACTGGAGCAAAAGTTAGCGGCACAACTGCCCGCCGGAGTCTGGCAGGGTTACGATCTGGAGCTTTCCAGATTCAGCCAGGAAGAACTGCAAGGTTATCAGGCGTTGCTTGAAAACTGGCAGCACCAGGCGGCGGGAATGAATTTTACCCACGTCCTCGATCTGAACAAATACAGCGACCGGGTTATCGGGATCGGTGAATTTGAAAAAATAAGTTCGCCTTATCTGGTCAAAAGTGAAAGTGAAAAATGGCTTCCGGAGAACCTTGCGCAAGAGATGTGCGAGGCCATGTTCTCTGGCTGGGATCTCGATAATCATCAACATTTTCAGGAACTGGAAGAGCGGCTGGAAGAGGCAAAAGCCACGGATGCGCCGGAAGTCGCCATGCCCTGGAACGACAACCTTTTGCCCCGTGAAGAAGCAGAAATTTTCCACGATAAATGGAAAAAGAAAATCGACGGTGAAACAAATGATGGCGTCAGTAGTGAGCCGGTCAGTCGCGCCGTTCTGCTGATAGAACAAAATATCGAGCAGGCGCTGTATGTTAAACAACGGCGGGATTCCTTGCTCGGTGCACATCAGGCAGAAGTCGAACTGCCGATGATCCTCAAAACGTCCATTCAGCTACGTGAACACCAGCGTAAAGGGGTAGCGTGGCTCCAGCAGTTGTATCTAAAGTCGCCAATAGAGACGGCGGGATGTTTACTCGCAGACGATATGGGGCTGGGTAAAACCTTACAGATTCTAACTTTTCTCATCTGGCATCGTGAACGTTTCCCGGATGCGCCTCCTTCGCTGATTGTTGCTCCGGTGTCGTTACTCGATAACTGGGAGCGTGAGGTTGGGAATTTCTTCCTGCGCGAGCAGGTGTCGATTTTAAAACTCTACGGTAATGAACTTAAGGCTAAGAAATGCGCGAAAGAGAGTATTCCACAGGCGCTTAAAAGTAAGGGGATTAAGAACTTACTGCAAAGTGACTGGGTGGGTGACGCGCATATTGTTCTTACCACCTATGAGACGTTGCGCGATCAGGAATTTTCGCTGGCTCGTCAGCCCTGGTCCATAATGGTGTGCGACGAAGCGCAGAAAATTAAAAATCCGGCGGCATTAATTACCCAATCGGCAAAAGCCATTCAGGCACAATTTAAAGTCGCATGTACCGGAACACCGGTCGAAAATACCCTTGTCGATCTGTGGTGTTTATTTGACTTCGTGCAGCCAGGTTTGTTGGGGGCTTTAAATAATTTTGGTAAAGATTATCTGCGCCCCATTGAGCAACAGAATGATAATGCTGTCCTCGAATCGCTACGTAAATTAATAGAACCGCAGACGCTGCGCCGCACCAAAGAAGAAGTGGCGAAAGACCTGCCGGATAAGATTGAAGATCAACGCTGTAAACAGTTGAATATGCTGCCATTGCAACGGGATCTCTATACCCACTCGGTTGCAAGCTGGCAAAATCAACAGGAGATCAGCGAAGGGCTGGATCAACGAGGCTCAGGTATGCTGGGGTTACTGCATCGCCTGAAACTTATTTGCGCATGGCCTTATTCCGTAAGTGCAGATTTGCGCTTACGGAACGATGCCCCGAAAGTAAAATGGCTGCTGGAGACATTAAATACGATTCGCCAGTCATCTGATGACAAAGTGATTATTTTTACGGAACTGCGCGATATTCAACGAGAACTGCAACATCTGATTGCGCAGCATTTTGGCTTTAAGCCTTTTATTATTAATGGTGATACCAGCACCAAATCTGGCAGCGATCAAAATCGTCAGAGCCTGATCGATGCATTTCAATCAACGCCCGGTTTTAACGTCATTATTTTATCCACCATTGCGGTTGGGTTTGGCGTCAATGTCCAAAAAGCAAATCATGTCATCCACTTTACCCGTTGCTGGAATCCGGCGAAGGAAGATCAGGCGACCGATCGGGCCTACCGTATCGGGCAGCAGAAAGATGTTTACGTCTATTATCCGACGGTGCGTGATAGCCAGTTAATGACTTTTGAAGAAACGTTGGATGAATTACTGAACCGACGCCGGGCATTGGCGAGAGATATGCTCAAAGGGGCAACCGATCTGAGCGCCGCAGATTTTGAAGCGGTGCTGGCGGGCACTCCCCTGGCGTAGGGAATACCATGGGCGAGTAAATCGACAGGGATTCGCTATTGCTTTATTAATGAACAACAAAGACATTTTGTGAATGTATGGGTTGACATTCATATGAAAAAAATCATAATTCCGTCAGGTTTGCGTAGGGCACTTTCTGTATCTTATGCATCGCACCAGGGCCTGACAGAAAATATGCTGTAAGGTTCGTATCAAAAAACCGCCATTAGCTCATCAGGAAGAGCAGACGACAACCAGGATTGTTGTATGGTACGGGGTTCGAGGCCTCGATGGCGGTCCAATTTTTCAATCGTATTAATTACCAATCATCAGCTCATTGCCGCGTCACCCCTTCATAAATCAGCCGTAGCGCAAATAGACCAATAACCATACCAATAATCCGACTGGCGACCTGCTGCATACGTCCATATGCGCGACGCACGGCGGGTAAAGAAAACGCCTGACTAAGAAATATACGCCAGATAACAGACGCGAGCACAATCCCTGCCCAGGCCATTAAACGCGCCCAGGTCGGCGTTTCTGCACTTAACGTCACTGAGAAGATACTGATAAAAAATAAAACTGTTTGTGGATTCGAGAGATCGGTAATTAACCCACGGCGGAAAAATACATACCAGGGGGCGCTAAGGGGCTGCTGTAACGCGCTCATCTGTGGTGTTGATTGTCGGCGCATACTGTTCCAGGCAAACCATAAGAGATAAGATCCGCCGACGATTTTAATGAGTGAGAAAATCTCTTCACACTGGGTAATGAGCGTTGCCATCCCAAATAATCCCAGCCCGGAATAGATGGCGTCGCCCAACGCCACACCAAGCCCGGTGAGTACGCTCGCGCGACGACCAGAAGCCAGACTGGTTTGAACCACGACAAAGAGATTTGCGCCTGGATTAAAAAACGTGATGACGAACAGTCCGACGGTCAGGTAAACGGCGTGCAAAGGATCCATAGTCATTTCACCCATGAATAAGCTGAATTAACTTCATCATATTTATAGTAAAAATGACTGAATGCGAGCGCGATCACAAAGAACGTTGATCTAAAAAGAGTGCCACCCGCACGTGACGGGCGGCAAAGTGGCATTAAAAGAGATATTTCATGCCCAGCATTCCCTGGGTATCGCTGTAACCGTTGTCACCCAACTGCTGGGCGACGTTGCCCCACAGTTGCAGACGTGGATTAAGCTGACCTTCCACCCCAACTTTTAGCTCGCCGATGTTACGCGTGCCGATGATTTCATCGCTGATGCCATCCATCTTCACGCTGTAATTGCGGGAGTTATAAATCCAGTTGGCTTCCACGAAAGGCTGGAAGGAACGCGCTTTATGATCATCAATAGCATTATGACCCTGCAGGTACGCTTTCACCCCCAGACGCGTTTGCAGGTTGCCTTCGGTGCTGTCCTCAACCAGAGTGCCATTGTCTTCAGTATGGTTGTCTGCCTTCACATCCATCCACGTCAGTTGCATTTTAGGCTGCAACCAGTAGCTGGTGCGGGCATCTGCGCTTTCACCAAGACGGAAGGTATAACCCGCTTCAATGGCGGCGGTGATACCGTCAGAGTGATATTTTTCACTGGGCAGATACTCGCCGGAGACGGTGTTATCAAACCAGTTATAGAGCAACCAGCTATCAACATAAGTTCCTGTTTTATCTGCTTCGTTAGCGTACCAGGTGCCATACATGCCCACACTGTAGCCGTCGATTTGCCCGCGTGAGTTGTACCCGGTCAGGCTGGAATGTGTGTGGTTCTTGCTGTTGGCATAGCCAGCCATCAGGCCGAGATGCCAGCGATCGAGTGCGTTACTGCTCCATTGCGCAAGATCGCCGCCAAGTTGCAGAACATAACGGTTGCTCTGAGTGCTCAGTTCATCCGAGCGATCTTTAAAACGATTGTGTCCACCAATGTTACGCATCCACAAGCTGGTCGCTTTCTGCTCACCGGTCAGCAGGTCGGTATATTGTGTTTCCCCCAGACGGTCATGCAGTCGGGTATTAAACAGCGTATTTGCCGCCTGAATATTGGCAAGATAGCTACCAATTTCCGGGCGATACAGATGTTTTCGTTCTGGTTGTGGGACAGATGGCGTAACAGGCGGCTCCGGTGTCACAGGCGGTTCTGGTGTTACAGGGGGGTCTGGTGTTACAGGAGGCTCAGGATCTGGTTCCGGGATGACGGGCAGTTCCGGTGGAGTATACGGTCCTGCGGGAATTTCACTGGTTAAAAACCAGTTCTGGTTGTCGCTTTTTACCACGTTGTAGTCATAGGGACCGGCAACAATGCGCCCCTCTTTACTGAAAACGCCCTCTGACAGGCCGTCAACCTCTACAATTTTTATCCCTTCCAGAGTATTCGCGCCCAGACCGCCCGCATTGTTGACCATAATGCGGGTACTACCGGAAGTATCACCTTTTACGATGAGTTTATCTGTTACGGAATTATCATCGCCTAATACAGTATGCATGACTAACAGGCCATCATTGGCGGTGTAGTTGCCGTTAATGGTCAGTGTGGTCGGCGTGAACTCGTGACCCTGTTCATACGAAGACAACGTTGTTGTTCCAGCCAGCGTCAGCGTTTTTAACGCCTGCGAATAACTGTTTAAATCGAGATGCCCATCGTTGTCGACAATATAATCGGAGTTGGGGCTGAAGGTATTTTCTTTACCTGCGCGTAGGCTGCCTTTGGTTATATAGGTATTACCGGCATAGTTATTCGAGCCGGATAATGTGGTTGTCCCGGAACCTACCTGGTTAACCTGACCATTTCCCTGGATAGGTGAGGCCAGAACAAAATCGGCACTGGAGTGATTAAAGTTTACTACCGACGAGGAAGAGGCATCCGCTGCGCCTAAATGAATAAATGGCGTATTAATCGAACCTGCAGGCTGTTCAGCCTCACCTTGCGCACCACCAATATTTAAAACGCCCGTGGCACCAGGTGCGACAGTAACCCAGATAAACGAATTGGCATTGATTGTTGCACCGTTATTAACGGTAAGGATACCGGTAGTATTAAAAGCAACATCTGGGCTGAATCCACCAAGATAAACATATTCAGCATTCAATGTTGAATTTTTACCGTCAACCAGAACCTCGCCATAACTATTACGATTTTTTGATATATCATTGGCTGGATAAGCATATCCAATAGCTACCTGAGCTGAGGTAGTGAGTGTGCCGCCATTAGTTATACGTAAATTGCCGGTTCCCTGATCGCCAACAAGAGTAATGTTAGAGGAAACTGATGAGTTTTCCCCATCAATAACCATCAACCCCTTGGCATCACCATAATATTCACCAACCCTTAGTTCCTGCAGGCCACTTATCTTACTGCCTTCTAACACATATACGGTGCCGGAACCATCATATGTCCCCAGCTCCATCCTGGGTGCAGTGAGATTAAACTGCCAGTTGGTATGGTTGGATAAAGTGAGGGAACCTTCAGCATTATTACCTACGGTAGCATTAGCAGTAATAAGTGAAATATTATCAATGAGTAGTGAGCCATTAGAGTTTTGGCCTACATTCAAAGAAGTAAAATGATTCCATCCAGGATCGTAACCTTCGGAGGCAATAACTTTTGCCTCTTCGCCATTATTAATGATAACAACGCTATTTGCATCTGTGGGTGGGGTTACGGCCAGGGATACGGGTGTAAATAATACTGTTGAAATTGCTATCGCCCGTGTCGATAAGCTTTTTTTTGCTGATTTCATATCACTCACTTTCATCCTTAAATTTAAATGGCGAGATGTTTTTTATTGCACTGTTTTTCTTCCTGAAGCCTTGTAAGGCGCATACATGCAAGTTACTAAATAAGAATATATGTAATATTAGATGTAATAAATTTATTAAAGTGTTAGTTGTTCATTACATTGATTGGTTTTAGTGGTTTGTAAGTGGAGTTAATGCAGTTTTTTTATGTCGTTTAGAAAAAATACATCTAATAATCCTAAAGTTTATATAAGTGAAATAACGAAAGGGTATGGAAATCACATTAATAGATGGGTGGTGGTTTTTTGTCCAGAAAAGTAATATGGCTTATGTGAATTTTATATTGGATTTTAGCGGAGGCAGGAATTTGAGATTTTTATGAAAATTAAATTAAGGAACACCAGCGATAATTATCGTGAGCATTATTCAACAACAGGAGAAATGTGGCTGTTTTTGAGAAAAATAGAAATATATCCTCTTTTTTTGTAGATTTTTCCTAACCGCTGAACTAATTATTAATCAACCCTGATGATGATTGATAGCTTTAGTGCATTGGCCTAATCACACATCATGACCGGGTACGACGGTACCGTAAGAGAGGTCGGATATACGAATGCAACTAACTTCCGTTACACAGATGAAAAATAACTTGCACAACGGGAGGGGTTATATACGGCGTGCAAGGGAGCCATAGTCATTTCACCCATGAATAAGCTGAATTAACTTCATCATATTTATAGTAAAAATGACTGAATGCGAGCGCGATCACAAAGAACGTTGATCTAAAAAGAGTGCCACCCGCACGTGACGGGCGGCAAAGTGGCATTAAAAGAGATATTTCATGCCCAGCATTCCCTGGGTATCGCTGTAACCGTTGTCACCTAACTGCTGGGCGACGTTGCCCCACAGTTGCAGACGCGGATTAAGCTGACCTTCCACCCCGACTTTTAACTCGCCTGTGTTACGCGCGCCGATGATCTCATCGCTGATGCCATCCATCTTCACGCTGTAATTGCGGGAGTTATAAATCCAGTTGGCTTCCACGAAAGGCTGGAAGGAACGCGCTTTATGATCATCAATAGCATTGTGACCCTGCAGGTACGCTTTCACCCCCAGACGCGTTTGCAGGTTGCCTTCGGTGCTGTCCTCAACCAGAGTGCCATTGTCTTCAGTATGATTATCTGCCTTCACATCCATCCACGTCAGTTGCATTTTGGGCTGCGACCAGTAGCTGGTGCGGGCATCTGCGCTTTCACCAAGACGGAAGGTATAACCCGCTTCAATGGCGGCGGTGATACCGTCAGAGTGATATTTTTCACTGGGCAGATACTCGCCGGAGACGGTGTTATCAAACCAGTTATAGAGCAACCAGCTATCAACATAAGTTCCTGTTTTATCTGCTTCGTTAGCGTACCAGGTGCCATACATGCCCACACTGTAGCCGTCGATTTGCCCACGAGAGCTGTACCCGGTCAGGCTGGAATGCGTGTGACTCTTGCTGTTGGCATAGCCAGCCATCAGGCCGAGATGCCAGCGATCGAGTGCGTTACTGCTCCATTGCGCAAGATCGCCGCCAAGTTGCAGAACATAACGGTTGCTCTGGGTGTTCAGTTCATCTGAGCGATCCTTAAAGCGGTTATGTCCGCCAATGTTACGTAACCACAGACTGGTCACTTTCTGCTCACCGGTCAGCAGGTCGGTATATTGTGTTTCCCCCAGACGGTCATGCAGTCGGGTATTAAACAGCGTATTTGCCGCCTGAATATTGGCAAGATAGCTACCAATTTCCGGGCGATACAGATGTTTTCGTTCTGGTTGTGGAACAGATGGCGTAACAGGCGGCTCCGGTGTCACAGGGGGTTCTGGTGTTACAGGAGGCTCAGGATCTGGTTCCGGGATGACGGGCAGTTCCGGTGGAGTATACGGTCCTGCGGGAATTTCACTGGTTAAAAACCAGTTCTGATTGTCGCTTTTTACCACGTTGTAGTCATAGGGACCGGCAACAATGCGACCTTCTTTACTGAAAACGCCCTCTGACAGGCCGTCAACCTCTACAATTTTTATCCCTTCCAGAGTATTCGCGCCCAGACCGCCCGCATTGTTGACCATAATGCGGGTACTACCGGAAGTATCACCTTTTACGATGAGTTTATCCGTTACGGAATTATCATCGCCTAATACAGTATGCATGACTAACAGGCCATCATTGGCGGTGTAGTTGCCGTTAATGGTCAGTGTGGTCGGCGTGAACTCGTGACCCTGTTCATACGAAGACAACGTTGTTGTTCCAGCCAGCGTCAGCGTTTTTAACGCTTGTGAATAACCGTTTAAATCGAGATGCCCATCGCTGTCGACAATATAATCGGAGTTGGGGCTGAAGGTATTTTCTTTACCTGCGCGTAGGCTGCCTTTGGTTATATAGGTATTACCGGCATAGTTATTCGAGCCGGATAATGTGGTTGTCCCGGAGCCGACCTGGTTAACCTGGCCGTTCCCCTCAATAGCGGAGGCTAGGACAAAATCAGCGTTGGTGTGATTAAAGTTTACTACCGAAGAGGAAGTGGCATCCGCTGCGCCTAAATGAATAAATGGCGTATTAATCGAACCTGCAGGCTGTTCAGCTTCACCTTGCGCACCACCAATATTTAAAATGCCTGTGGCGCCAGGGGCGAGAGTAACCCAGATAAACGAATTGGCATTGATTGTTGCACCGTTATTAACGGTAAGGATACCGGTAGTCGTAACCGGAACATCAGGGCTAAATCCGCCAAGATAAATATATTCAGCATTCAATGTTGAATTTTTACCGTCAACCAGGATATTTCCATAACTATTAAGATTTTCTGATATACCATTGACTGGAGAAGCATAGCCTATATTTAGTTGAGCTAAGGAAGTGAATGTACCGCCATTAGTAATACGTAAATTGCCGGTTCCCTGATTGCCAACAGTAGTAATGTTAGAGGTAACTGACGAGTTTTCCCCATCAATAAACATCAATCCTTTGGCATCACCATAATAATCACCAATTTTTAGGTCTTGCAGGCCACTTATCTTACTGCCTTCTAACACATATACGGTGCCGGAACCATCATATGTCCCCAGCTCCATCCTGGGTGCAGTGAGATTAAACTGCCAGTCGGTATGGTTTAATAAAGTGATGGAACCTTCAGAATTTCTACCTATGGTAGAGTATCTGGTAATAATTAACATATTATCAAGGATAACGGAGCCATTAGAGTTTTCGCCCACCATCAAAAAACCAAATTGCTTCCATTTGGGATTGTAACCCTCTGAAGCAATGAGTTTCAATTCTTCATTATTATTGACGACAACTCTACTATTTAGATTTGAGGGAGGGTCAACGGCCAGAGATACTGGTGTGTATAGTATTGTTGAAATGGCTATAGCCAGGGTTGATAAAGCATGTTTTGTTAACTTCATATCACTCATATCACTCACTTTCATCCTTAAAATATAAATAGCGAGATGTGTTTTATTGCACTGATTTTCTTCCTGAAGACTTGTTGGGTGTAAGCATGCAAGTTGCCAAATAAGAATATCTGTAATATTAGATACAATAAATTTATTAAATTGTTAGTTGTTCATTGTATTGATAGGTTTTAGTGGTTTGTAAATGGTGTGAGTGAAGTTTTTTACTATTATCATTAAAAATAATAGTAAATCGTCTTAAGGTTAATAAGGAATAAAATAAATAATGCTTATAAAAATCAATCCAATAGATGGTTGGTTTTTTCTTGTTCAGAAAAATAATGTGGATAATGTAAGTTTTATATTGAATCTCTGGCAGGGTGAAAATATGAGATTTTTATGAAAAATAATTCAAATAACACCAGCGATACTTGCAGTGAAAGTTATTAACCAGTTGGACAAGAGTGGTTCGCATTAAGAACAATACAAATATATTCTCTTTTCCTATAGATTTTTCCTAACCGCTGAACTACTTATTAATCAACCCTGATGATGACTGTTAGCTTCAGGGCATTAGCCAATCACACATTATGGAGTTCACTTATGAAAACTGGAACTAAGCTCTTAGTTGGTGCGTTAGCTTTTGTTGTTACAAACGTCTATGCTGCTGAATTGATGACCAAAGCGGAATTTGAAAAGGTTGAATCGCAATATGAAAAAATAGGTGATATTTCAACAAGTAATGAAATGTCGACTGCAGATGCAAAAGAAGATTTGATCAAAAAAGCGGATGAAAAAGGTGCTGATGTGTTGGTACTGACCTCCGGTCAGACTGACAATAAGATCCACGGTACGGCAAATATCTATAAGAAGAAGTAATTCTGAAGCCCCTGTAAATATGCCCGATGCGCACGTCTATCGGTGAGCGTAATATATTGAAATTCATGGTTTTGTAGGCCGGATAAGGCGTTCACGCCGCATCCGGCAATTTAATTTTTCAGCCGCCGCCAGAACGTCGTCCGGCTGACGCCTAAATAATTCGCCGCTGCTGTTTTATTACCATTAAATTTATCCAGTGCCTGTTGGGGTGTCAGCAAAGGGGAGGCGGTAATTTTCGCCGACTCGTGGACTAATTCCGGCAGTAGCTGTTGCAAAAACTGCGGTGTTAAATCCGGCGTCGGTTCCACACTTAAAAATAGCGCCAGTCGCTCCATCATATTGCGTAGTTCACGAATATTTCCCGGCCACTCATAGTGCAATAAAACCACCTGGCAGGTATTTAACCCCTCGCGTAATGCAGCAGAAAACGGGGCGGAGAGCGCCGCCAGAGACGCTTTCAAAAAGCTTTCCGCCAGCGACAGAATATCCGCATCTCGCTCGCGCAATGGTGGCAATTGCAGACGCAGAATACTCAGTCGATAAAACAGATCACGGCGAAAATGTCCTTGCTGCATATCCTCTTCCAGATTGCAGTGGGTGGCGCTGATGACCCGCACATCCACCGGAATCGGTTGATGTCCGCCGACGCGAGTGACCTCTTTTTCTTCCAGAACCCGCAGCAGGCGAGTCTGCAAAGGAAGCGGCATTTCGCCAATCTCATCAAGAAACAGCGTGCCGCCGTGGGCGATTTCAAACAGCCCGGCGCGGCCTCCGCGTCGTGAGCCGGTAAACGCCCCTTCTTCATAGCCAAACAGCTCCGCTTCCAGCAATGATTCAGCAATCGCCCCGCAGTTGACGGCAACAAACGGATGCGACTTTTTGCCCTGTCGCGCATCGTAGCGGGCAAAGTATTCCCGATGAATCGCCTGAGCCGCCAGCTCTTTACCGGTTCCCGTTTCTCCCTCAATCAACACCGCCGCACTGGAGCGGGCATAGAGCAAAATGGTTTGCCGCACTTGTTCCATCTGTGGTGATTGACCAAGCATATCGCTCAGAACGTAACGAGTACGCAGGGCGTTGCGGGTAGTATCCTGGGCGTTATGCCGGAGAGACATGCGCGTCATATCCAGCGCATCGCTGAACGCCTGGCGCACGGTGGCAGCGGAATAGATAAAAATTCCGGTCATTCCGGCTTCTTCTGCCAGATCGGTAATCAGCCCGGCACCGACCACGGCTTCGGTGCCGTTAGCTTTTAGCTCGTTAATCTGCCCGCGTGCGTCTTCTTCGGTGATGTAGCTACGTTGATCAAGGCGCAAATTAAAGGTTTTTTGAAACGCGACCAGCGCCGGAATGGTTTCCTGATAGGTGACAACGCCGATAGAAGAGGTGAGTTTTCCGGCTTTTGCCAGTGCCTGTAACACATCGAATCCGCTGGGTTTGATCAGAATCACCGGCACCGACAGGCGGCTCTTCAGATACGCGCCGTTAGAGCCAGCGGCGATGATAGCGTCGCAGCGTTCGCTGGCCAGTTTCTTGCGGATGTAGGTCACCGCTTTTTCAAAGCCAAGCTGGATAGGCGTAATGTTCGCCAGGTGATCAAACTCAAGGCTGATATCGCGAAACAGTTCGAACAAGCGCGTCACTGATACCGTCCAAAAAACGGGTTTGTCGTCGTTCAGCCGTGGTGGATGTGCCATAGCACCCTAAAGAATTAAGAAACCGAATATTGGGTTTAGTCTTGTTTCATAATTGTTGCAATGAAACGCAGTGAAACATTGCCTGAAACGTTAACTGAAACGCATATTTGCGGATTAAATTAAGGATTTTAAGTTAACTTATTGAAAATAAAAATTTAATTACATTCATGCAATTGTGGCACATCCCTTGCTTTGTGTTTATTAACGCAAATAACAAGTTGATAACAAAGGATGTGCTATGTCTCTACACTCTCCAGGTAAAGCTTTTCGCGCTGCACTCACTAAAGAAAATCCATTGCAGATTGTCGGCACCATCAACGCTAACCATGCGCTGCTGGCACAGCGTGCCGGGTATCAGGCGATTTATCTCTCCGGGGGCGGTGTGGCGGCAGGCTCGCTGGGGTTGCCCGATCTCGGTATTTCTACCCTTGATGATGTACTGACCGACATTCGCCGTATCACCGACGTTTGTTCGCTGCCGTTGCTGGTGGATGCTGATATTGGTTTTGGCTCTTCGGCCTTTAACGTCGCCCGCACCGTGAAATCGATGATCAAAGCAGGGGCGGCAGGCTTACATATTGAAGATCAAGTCGGCGCGAAACGCTGCGGTCATCGTCCGAACAAAGCGATCGTCTCAAAAGAAGAGATGGTGGATCGGATCCGCGCGGCGGTGGATGCGAAAACCGATCCTGATTTTGTGATCATGGCACGCACCGATGCGCTGGCGGTAGAGGGGCTGGATGCCGCGATCGAGCGTGCGCAGGCCTACGTTGAAGCCGGTGCCGAGATGTTGTTCCCGGAGGCGATTACCGAACTCGCCATGTACCGCCAGTTTGCCGATGCGGTGCAGGTGCCAATCCTCGCCAACATTACCGAATTTGGCGCAACGCCCCTGTTCACTACCGATGAATTACGCAGTGCCCATGTTGCAATGGCGCTGTACCCGCTTTCAGCGTTTCGCGCCATGAACCGCGCCGCTGAACATGTCTACAACGTCCTGCGTCAGGAAGGCACGCAGAAAAGCGTGATCGACACCATGCAGACCCGCAACGAGTTGTACGAAAGCATCAACTATTACCAGTACGAAGAGAAGCTCGACGACCTGTTTGCCCGTAGTCAGGCGAAATAAAAAACGCCCGTTGGTTGTATTCGACAACCGATGCCTGATGCGCCGCTGACGCGACTTATCAGGCCTACGGGATGAACTGAACTGTAGGTCGGATAAGACGCATGGCGTCGCATCCGACAATAATCCCGACCCTACAAATGATAACAATGACGAGGACAACATGAGCGACACAACGATCCTGCAAAACAATACCCATGTCATTAAACCGAAAAAATCTGTGGCACTTTCCGGCGTTCCGGCGGGCAATACGGCGCTCTGCACCGTGGGTAAAAGCGGCAATGACCTGCATTACCGTGGCTACGATATTCTCGATCTGGCGGAACATAGCGAATTTGAAGAAGTGGCGCACCTGCTGATCCACGGCAAACTGCCAACCCGTGACGAACTCGCCGCTTACAAAACGAAACTAAAAGCCCTACGTGGCTTACCGGCTAACGTGCGTACTGTACTGGAGGCTTTACCTGCGGCGTCACATCCGATGGATGTCATGCGCACCGGCGTTTCCGCGCTCGGCTGCACGCTGCCGGAAAAAGAGGGGCACACCGTCTCTGGTGCGCGGGATATTGCCGACAAACTGTTGGCGTCACTTAGCTCGATTCTTCTCTATTGGTATCACTATAGCCACAACGGCGAACGCATCCAGCCGGAAACTGATGACGATTCCATCGGCGGTCACTTCCTGCATCTGCTGCATGGCGAAAAGCCATCGCAAAGCTGGGAAAAGGCGATGCATATTTCACTGGTGCTGTACGCCGAGCACGAGTTTAACGCCTCCACTTTTACCAGCCGGGTGATTGCGGGCACCGGCTCTGACATGTATTCAGCCATTATCGGCGCGATTGGCGCACTGCGCGGGCCGAAACACGGTGGGGCGAATGAAGTGTCGCTGGAGATCCAACAACGCTACGAAACGCCGGACGAAGCCGAAGCAGATATCCGCAAACGCGTGGAAAACAAAGAAGTGGTCATTGGTTTTGGGCATCCGGTTTATACCATCGCTGACCCGCGTCATCAGGTGATCAAACGCGTGGCGAAGCAGCTCTCGCAGGAAGGCGGCTCGCTGAAGATGTACCACATTGCCGATCGCCTGGAAACAGTGATGTGGGAGAGCAAAAAGATGTTCCCCAATCTCGACTGGTTCTCAGCCGTTTCCTACAACATGATGGGCGTTCCCACCGAGATGTTTACGCCACTGTTTGCTATCGCCCGCGTTACTGGCTGGGCGGCGCACATTATCGAACAACGTCAGGACAACAAAATTATCCGTCCTTCCGCCAATTATGTTGGCCCGGAAGACCGCCCGTTTGTCGCGCTGGATAAGCGGCAGTAAGAAGAACGGAGCAGGAGGTAACCGCGTGCACAATTTGCCCGTTAGGGTGAGGGGGAAGGTCAGCTCAGGTGCGAGCACAGACCCTCACCCCGGCCCTCTCCCTGGAAGGGAGAGGGGGAAAAACGCGCCCCATTTGACCGGGTGCACGAACAATTCCCTCGCCCCGGCCCACTCCCCGGAAGGGAGAGGGGGAAAAACGCGCTCCATTTGACCGAGTGCACGGACAGTTCCCTCGCCCCGGCTCACTCCCCGGAAGGGAGAGGGGGAAAAACGCGCTCCATTTGACCGGGTGCACGAACAATTCCCTCGCCCCGGCTCACTCCCCGGAAGGGAGAGGGGGAAAAACGCGCTCCATTTGACCGAGTGCACGGACAGTTCCCTCGCCCCTCCGGGGAGAGGGTTAGGGTGAGGGGAAAGGCCTGCTCAGAAGCAAACACTCACTCTCGATAACAGAGTAAAAAATGATCACTTTAACTTTATAAAAAATCCGAAGGAAACGTACCCAATGTCAGCTCAAATCAACAACATCCGCCCGGAATTCGACCGCGAAATTATTGATATCGTCGATTACGTAATGAACTTCGAAATCAGCTCCAGAGTGGCCTACGACACTGCACATTACTGCCTGCTCGACACTCTCGGCTGCGGTCTGGAAGCTCTCGAATACCCGGCCTGTAAAAAACTGCTGGGGCCAGTTGTCCCCGGCACCGTCGTACCTAACGGCGTGCGCGTCCCCGGAACTCAGTTCCAGCTCGACCCCGTCCAGGCGGCATTTAACATCGGCACGATGATCCGTTGGCTCGATTTCAACGATACCTGGCTGGCGGCGGAGTGGGGCCATCCTTCCGACAACCTCGGCGGCATTCTGGCAACGGCGGACTGGCTTTCGCGCAACGCGGTCGCCAGCGGCAAAGCGCCGTTGACCATGAAACAGGTGCTGACCGCAATGATCAAAGCCCATGAAATTCAGGGCTGCATTGCACTGGAAAACTCCTTTAACCGCGTCGGCCTCGACCACGTTCTGTTAGTGAAAGTGGCTTCCACCGCCGTGGTCGCCGAAATGCTCGGCCTGACCCGCGAGGAAATTCTCAACGCCGTTTCGCTGGCGTGGGTAGACGGTCAGTCGCTGCGCACCTATCGCCATGCGCCGAACACCGGCACGCGCAAATCCTGGGCGGCGGGCGATGCCACTTCCCGCGCGGTACGTCTGGCACTGATGGCGAAAACCGGCGAAATGGGTTATCCGTCAGCCCTGACCGCGCCGGTGTGGGGCTTCTACGACGTCTCCTTTAAAGGCGAGTCGTTCCGTTTCCAGCGCCCGTATGGTTCCTACGTTATGGAAAATGTGCTGTTCAAAATCTCCTTCCCGGCGGAGTTCCACTCCCAGACGGCAGTTGAAGCGGCGATGACGCTCTATGAACAGATGCAGGCAGTAGGCAAAACGGCAGCAGATATCGAAAAAGTGACTATTCGCACCCACGAAGCCTGTATTCGCATCATCGACAAAAAAGGGCCACTCAATAACCCGGCTGACCGCGACCACTGCATTCAGTACATGGTGGCGATCCCGCTGCTGTTCGGGCGTTTAACGGCGGCAGATTACGAAGATAACGTTGCGCAAGATAAACGCATCGATGCCCTGCGCGAGAAGATCAATTGCTTTGAAGATCCGGCATTTACCGCTGACTACCACGACCCGGAAAAACGCGCTATCGCCAATGCCATTACCCTTGAGTTCACCGACGGCACGCGCTTTGAAGAAGTGGTTGTGGAGTACCCGATTGGTCATGCCCGTCGCCGTCAGGATGGCATTCCGAAACTGGTCGATAAATTCAAAATCAACCTCGCACGCCAGTTCCCGACTCGCCAGCAGCAGCGCATTCTGGACGTTTCTCTCGACAGAACTCGCCTCGAACAGATGCCGGTCAATGAGTATCTCGACCTGTACGTCATTTAAGTAAACGGCGGTAAGGCGTAAGTTCAACAGGAGAGCATTATGTCTTTTAGCGAATTTTATCAGCGTTCGATTAACGAACCGGAGCAGTTCTGGGCTGAGCAGGCTCAGCGTATTGACTGGCAGACGCCCTTTACACAAACGCTCGATCACAGCAATCCGCCGTTTGCCCGTTGGTTTTGTGAAGGCCGAACCAACTTGTGCCACAACGCTATCGACCGCTGGCTGGAGAAACAGCCAGAGGCGCTGGCGCTGATTGCCGTCTCTTCGGAAACAGAGGAAGAGCGCACCTTTACCTTTCGCCAGCTTCATGACGAAGTAAACGCGGTGGCGTCAATGCTGCGCTCACTGGGTGTGCAGCGTGGCGATCGGGTGCTGGTGTATATGCCGATGATTGCCGAAGCGCATATTACCCTGCTGGCCTGTGCGCGCATTGGCGCTATTCACTCGGTGGTGTTTGGTGGTTTTGCCTCGCACAGCGTGGCGGCGCGGATTGATGACGCTAAACCGGTGTTGATTGTCTCGGCAGATGCCGGAGCGCGCGGCGGCAAAATCATTCCCTATAAAAAATTGCTCGACGATGCGATAAGCCAGGCGCAGCACCAGCCGCGCCACGTTTTGCTGGTGGATCGCGGGCTGGCGAAAATGGCGCGCGTCAGCGGGCGGGATGTCGATTTCGCGTCGTTGCGCCATCAGCACATCGGCGCGCGGGTGCCGGTGGCGTGGCTGGAATCCAACGAAACCTCCTGCATTCTCTACACCTCCGGCACGACCGGCAAACCTAAAGGCGTGCAGCGTGACGTCGGCGGTTATGCGGTGGCGCTGGCGACCTCGATGGAAACCATTTTTGGCGGCAAAGCGGGTGGCGTGTTCTTTTGCGCGTCGGATATCGGCTGGGTGGTAGGGCATTCGTATATCGTCTATGCGCCGCTGCTGGCGGGGATGGCGACCATTGTTTACGAAGGATTGCCGACCTGGCCTGACTGCGGCGTGTGGTGGAAAATCGTCGAGAAATATCAGGTGAGCCGGATGTTCTCAGCGCCGACCGCCATTCGCGTGCTGAAAAAATTCCCTACCGCTGAAATTCGCAAACACGATCTTTCGTCGCTGGAAGTGCTCTATCTGGCAGGAGAACCGCTGGACGAGCCGACAGCCAGTTGGGTGAGCAATACGCTGGATGTGCCGGTGATCGACAACTACTGGCAGACCGAATCCGGCTGGCCGATTATGGCGATTGCTCGCGGTCTGGACGACAGGCCGACGCGGCTGGGAAGCCCCGGCGTGCCGATGTATGGCTACAACGTGCAGTTGCTCAATGAAGTCACTGGCGAGCCGTGCGGCGTCAACGAGAAAGGGATGCTGGTGGTGGAAGGGCCATTGCCGCCGGGCTGTATTCAGACCATCTGGGGCGACGACGACCGCTTTGTGAAGACTTACTGGTCGCTGTTTTCCCGTCCGGTTTACGCCACGTTTGACTGGGGTATCCGCGACGCTGACGGTTATCACTTTATTCTCGGGCGTACCGACGATGTGATTAACGTTGCCGGGCATCGGCTGGGCACGCGCGAGATTGAAGAGAGTATTTCCAGTCATCCTGGCGTTGCCGAAGTGGCGGTGGTTGGGGTGAAAGATGCGCTGAAAGGGCAGGTGGCGGTGGCGTTTGTCATTCCGAAAGAGAGCGATAGCCTGGAAGACCGCGACGTGGCGCACTCGCAAGAGAAGGCGATTATGGCGCTGGTGGACAGCCAGATTGGCAACTTTGGCCGCCCGGCGCACGTCTGGTTTGTCTCGCAGTTGCCGAAAACGCGATCCGGAAAAATGCTGCGCCGCACGATCCAGGCGATTTGCGAAGGGCGCGATCCGGGGGATCTGACGACCATTGATGATCCTGCGTCGTTGGATCAGATCCGCCAGGCGATGGAAGAGTAAGGTACAGTCGGATGCGTCGTGCGCCGTATCCGACAGTTGTGCGCAGATGCCTGATGCGACGCTGACGCGTCTTATCATGCCTACAGGACTGAACCGTAGGTCGGATAAGGCGCTCGCGCCGCATCCGACATCGTGCGCAGATGCCTGATGCGACGCTGACACGTCTTATCATGCCTACAAGTCTGAACCGTAGGTCGGATAAGGCGCTCGCGCCGCATCCGACACCGTGTGCAGATGCCTGATGCGACGCTGGCGCGTCTTATCATGCCTACAGGTCTGAACCGTAGGTCGGATAAGGCGCTCGCGCCGCATCCGACACCGTGCGCAGATGCCTGATGCGACGCTGACGCGTCTTATCATGCCTACCCACTGTTTTTACACTGATAAATTTTTCCCCATCTTTTTTTATTCATTCATATAAAAAATATATTTCCCCACGGAAACGATTGCTTTTTATTTTCAGATGAATAGAATGCGGCGGATTTTTTGGGTTTCAAACAGCAAAAAGGGGGAATTTCGTGTCGCAAGATAACAACTTTAGCCAGGGGCCAGTCCCGCAGTCGGCGCGGAAAGGGGTATTGGCATTGACGTTCGTCATGCTGGGATTAACCTTTTTTTCCGCCAGTATGTGGACCGGCGGCACTCTCGGAACCGGTCTTAGCTATCATGATTTCTTCCTCGCAGTCCTCATTGGTAATCTTCTCCTCGGTATTTACACTTCATTTCTTGGTTACATTGGCGCAAAAACCGGCCTGACCACCCATCTTCTTGCTCGCTTCTCGTTTGGTGTCAAAGGCTCATGGCTGCCTTCACTGCTGCTGGGGGGCACTCAGGTTGGCTGGTTTGGCGTCGGCGTGGCGATGTTTGCTATTCCGGTGGGCAAGGCAACCGGGCTGGATATCAATTTGCTGATTGCCGTCTCCGGTTTACTGATGACCGTTACCGTCTTCTTTGGCATTTCGGCGCTGACGGTTCTGTCTGTAATTGCGGTTCCGGCGATTGCCTGCCTGGGCGGTTATTCCGTGTGGCTGGCCGTTAACGGCATGGGCGGTCTGGATGCATTGAAAGCGGTCGTTCCCGCACAACCGTTAGATTTCAATGTCGCGCTGGCGCTGGTTGTCGGTTCATTTATCAGTGCGGGCACGCTCACCGCTGACTTTGTCCGGTTTGGTCGCAATGCCAAACTGGCGGTGCTGGTGGCGATGGTGGCCTTTTTCCTCGGCAACTCGTTGATGTTTATTTTCGGTGCGGCGGGCGCTGCGGCACTGGGGATGGCGGATATCTCTGATGTGATGATTGCTCAGGGTTTGCTGCTGCCTGCGATTGTGGTGCTGGGGCTGAATATCTGGACCACCAACGATAACGCGCTGTATGCGTCAGGTTTAGGTTTCGCCAACATTACCGGTATGTCGAGCAAAACCCTTTCGGTGATTAACGGTATTATCGGTACGGTCTGCGCACTATGGCTGTATAACAATTTTGTCGGCTGGTTGACCTTCCTTTCGGCAGCTATTCCTCCGGTAGGTGGCGTGATCATCGCCGACTATCTGATGAACCGTCGCCGCTATGAGCACTTTGCGACCACGCGTATGATGAGTGTCAATTGGGTGGCGATTCTGGCGGTCGCGCTGGGGATTGCCGCAGGCCACTGGTTACCGGGGATTGTTCCGGTCAACGCTGTATTAGGTGGTGCGCTGAGTTATCTGATCCTTAACCCGATTTTGAATCGCAAAACGACAGCAGCAATGACGCATGTGGAGGCTAACAGTGTCGAATAACGCTTTACAAACAATTATTAACGCCCGCTTACCCGGCAAAGAGGGGCTGTGGCAGATTCATCTGCAGGACGGAAAAATCAGCGCCATTGATGCGCAATCTGGTGTGATGCCCATAACTGAAAACAGCCTGGATGCCGAACAAGGTTTAGTTATACCGCCGTTTGTGGAGCCGCATATTCACCTGGACACCACGCAAACCGCCGGACAACCGAACTGGAATCAGTCCGGCACGCTGTTTGAAGGCATTGAACGCTGGGCCGAGCGCAAAGCGTTATTAACCCATGACGATGTGAAACAACGCGCATGGCAAACGCTGAAATGGCAGATTGCCAACGGTATTCAGCATGTGCGTACCCATGTCGATGTTTCGGATGCAACGCTGACCGCATTGAAAGCAATGCTGGAAGTGAAGCAGGAAGTCGCGCCGTGGATTGATCTGCAAATCGTCGCCTTCCCGCAGGAAGGGATTTTGTCGTATCCCAACGGTGAAACGTTGCTGGAAGAGGCGTTACGCTTAGGGACTGACGTAGTGGGGGCGATTCCGCATTTTGAATTTACCCGTGAATACGGCGTGGAGTCGCTGCATAAAACCTTCGCCCTGGCGCAAAAATACGACCGTCTCATCGACGTTCACTGTGACGAGATTGATGATGAGCAGTCGCGTTTTGTCGAAACCGTTGCCGCCCTGGCGCACCGTGAAGGAATGGGCGCGCGAGTCACCGCCAGCCACACCACGGCAATGCACTCCTATAACGGGGCGTATACCTCGCGCCTGTTCCGCTTGCTGAAAATGTCCGGTATTAACTTTGTCGCTAACCCGTTGGTCAATATTCATCTGCAAGGGCGTTTCGATACGTATCCAAAACGTCGCGGCATCACGCGCGTTAAAGAGATGCTGGAGTCCGGCATTAACGTCTGCTTTGGTCACGATGATGTCTTCGATCCGTGGTATCCGCTGGGAACGGCGAATATGCTGCAAGTGCTGCATATGGGGCTGCATGTTTGCCAGCTGATGGGCTACGGGCAGATTAATGATGGCCTGAATTTAATCACCCACCACAGCGCCAGAACGTTGAATTTGCAGGATTACGGCATTGCCGCCGGAAACAGCGCCAACCTGATTATCCTGCCGGCTGAAAATGGGTTTGATGCGCTGCGCCGTCAGGTTCCGGTGCGTTATTCGGTTCGTGGCGGTAAGGTGATTGCCAGTACACAACCGGCACAAACCACCGTATATCTGGAGCAGCCAGAAGCCATCGATTACAAACGGTAATTTCCTCTGTGTTGAAGAGCCACTGACCTGTGTCAGTGGCTACCGTGATTCATTCCCGCCAACAACCGCGTATTCATCCAACGCCATGTGCAAAAATGCCTTCGCGGCGGCTGTCTGCCAGCTATTTTTCCGCCGCAACAAAACCGCTGTTCTCTCCAGTAGTGGAGGGGCAAGAGAAATAGCTTTAAGCCCGTCATGTTGTGTGGCAATAGCTGCTGGTAATAATGTGGAAAGGGAAGTGCGGCGAATCAGCTCCAGAACCGCGCTAATTGAGTTCGCCTCAATGACCACCTGTGGATGCAGCCCCGCTTTCTCGCAGTAGTGGTCAATTTGCTCTCTGGTGGCAAATTCCGCGCTGAGCAGCACCAGTTTTTCATCATGCAAGCGACTCAACGCCACCTGTTCACAGGCAGCCAGCGGATGATGTTGCGCCACGACTAACGCTAAACTTTCTGTCAGTAGAGGAATTGCCTCAAGCTCCGGCGAATGTACAGGCGCGAACGCAATTCCAACGTCCAGCTCGTCGCGGCAAAGCAGATCTTCGATTTTCTCCTGCGACATTTCCTGTAGCCGGAGCGTGATGCCGGGGTAGCGCGCATAGAAATCCGCCATTAAGGGGCCGATAAAGTAGCTCGTAAAGGTGGGGGTGACGGCGATACGCAGCGATCCTCGCGTCAGATCGGCAACATCATGAATCGCCCGTTTACCCGCTCCCAGTTCCTGTAATGCCCGGCTGGCGTACTGTCGCCAGACTTCTCCTGCATCAGTGAGACGAATCGTTCGCCCGCTACGGTCAAACAGCGGCACGCCTAAACTCTCCTCTAACTGGCGAATCTGCTGGGAAAGCGCAGGCTGGGAGACGTGCAACGCACTGGCGGCACGGGTGAAGCTGCCATGTTCAGCCACGGCAAGAAAATAATTGATATGTCGAGAGAGCATTCGCCAACCTATAAGTAAATCCAATAGAACTCATCATAAATGAGACTTTTACCTTATGACAATCGGCGAGTAGTCTGCCTCTCATTCCAGAGACAGACAGAGGTTAACGGTGAAAGAGATTATTGATGGATTCCTTAAATTCCAGCGCGAAGCATTTCCTGAGCGGGAAGCCTTGTTTAAACAGCTGGCGACACAGCAAAGCCCGCGCACCCTTTTTATTTCCTGCTCCGATAGCCGTCTGGTCCCTGAGCTGGTGACACAACGCGAACCCGGCGATCTGTTTGTTATTCGCAACGCGGGCAATATCGTTCCTTCTTATGGGCCGGAACCCGGTGGCGTTTCTGCTTCGGTGGAGTATGCCGTCGCTGCGCTTCGGGTATCTGACATTGTGATTTGTGGTCATTCCAACTGTGGCGCCATGACCGCCATTGCCAGCTGTCAGTGCATGAACCATATGCCTGCCGTCTCCCACTGGCTGCGTTATGCCGATTCTGCCCGCGTCGTTAATGAGGTGCGCCCGCATCGCGATTTACCGTCCAAAGCTGCGGCGATGGTGCGTGAAAACGTCATTGCTCAGTTGGCTAATTTGCAAACGCATCCATCGGTGCGCCTGGCGCTCGAAGAGGGACGGATCGCGCTGCACGGCTGGGTCTACGACATTGAAAGCGGCAGTATCGCAGCCTTTGACGGCGCAACCCGCCAGTTCGTACCACTGGCAACCAATCCCGGCGTTTGTGCCATACCGCTACGCCAGCCAACCGCAGCGTAACCTTATTTTTAAACCATCAGGAGATTTACCATGATTCAGTCGCAAATTAACCGCAATATTCGTCTTGATCTTGCCGATGCCATTCTGCTCAGCAAAGCGAAAAAAGATCTCTCATTTGCCGAGCTTGCCGACGGCACCGGTCTGGCAGAAGCCTTCGTGACCGCTGCTTTGCTGGGGCAGCAGGCGCTTCCTGCCGACGCCGCCCGCCTGGTCGGGGCGAAGCTGGATCTCGACGAAGACGCCATTCTACTGTTGCAGATGATTCCACTGCGTGGCTGCATTGATGACCGTATTCCAACCGACCCAACGATGTATCGTTTCTATGAAATGTTGCAGGTGTACGGCTCAACCCTGAAAGCGTTGGTTCATGAGAAGTTTGGCGATGGCATCATCAGCGCGATTAACTTCAAACTCGACGTCAAGAAGGTGGCGGATCCGGAAGGTGGCGAACGCGCGGTCATCACTTTAGATGGCAAATATCTGCCGACCAAACCGTTCTGACAGCCATGCGCGACCATCAAAAGACGTTCACGATGCTGCTGGTTCTGGTGCTGATTGGTCTTAATATGCGACCACTGCTCACCTCCGTCGGGCCACTGCTACCGCAATTGCGCCAGGCGAGCGGAATGAGCTTTAGCGTGGCTGCCCTGTTGACGGCTCTGCCGGTGGTCACCATGGGCGGGCTGGCGCTGGCCGGAAGCTGGCTTCATCAGCATGTCAGCGAACGTCGCAGCGTCGCCATTAGCCTGGTGCTGATTGCCGTCGGTGCATTGATGCGTGAGCTTTACCCTCAAAGTGTGCTGCTGCTTAGCAGCGCACTGCTCGGTGGGGTGGGGATCGGCATCATTCAGGCGGTGATGCCTCCGGTGATTAAACGGCGGTTTCAGCAGCGCACGCCACTGGTGATGGGGCTGTGGTCTGCGGCTCTGATGGGCGGCGGTGGACTTGGTGCCGCCCTGACGCCCTGGTTAGTTCAACACAGCGAGATTTGGTATCAAACACTCGCCTGGTGGGCGCTGCCTGCCGTTGTTGCGCTCTTTGCCTGGTGGTGGCAAAGCTCCCGCGAGGTCGCCTCTTCCCACAAGACAACAACCACTCCGGTTCGCGTAGTATTCACTCCCCGCGCGTGGACGCTGGGACTTTACTTCGGTCTGATTAACGGCGGTTACGCCAGCCTGATTGCCTGGTTACCCGCCTTCTATATTGAGATTGGCGCCAGCGCGCAGTACAGCGGTTCTTTGCTGGCGTTGATGACGCTTGGGCAAGCGGCGGGGGCGTTACTGATGCCTGCTATGGCTCGCCATCAGGATCGGCGCAAACTTTTGCTGTTGGCACTGGCGTTACAACTGGTGGGTTTCTGCGGCTTTATCTGGCTGCCGCTGCAATTGCCGGTATTGTGGGCGATGGTGTGTGGTTTAGGTCTGGGCGGCGCATTTCCGCTCTGTTTGCTGCTGGCGCTCGATCACTCTGCGCAACCGGGTATTGCTGGCAAGCTGGTGGCGTTTATGCAGGGGATCGGTTTTATTATCGCCGGGCTTGCTCCCTGGTTTTCTGGTGTGCTGCGTAGCATCAGTGGCAATTACCTGATGGACTGGGTGTTTCATGCGCTGTGCGTTGTTGGGTTGATGATCATAACCCTGCGCTTTGCACCGGCACGTTTTCCGCAGCTGTGGGTCAAAGAGGCATGAGGCGACGCCTGTTCCTGCGCTTTGTTCATGCCGGATGCGGCCAACGTAGATCACTGAATTTGTAGGCCTGATAAGCGAAGCGCATCAGGCAATTTTTATAATTTAAACTGACGATTCAACTTTGTAATCTTTGAAATAATACTGCTTATCCCGGTCGTTTATTTCGCGAATAACCCGACAGGGAACGCCCGCAGCTACGACGTTTGGTGGAATGTTTTTTGTGACGACGCTACCCGCGCCAATAACCGAATTATCCCCGATGGTGATGCCTGGATTAATGACCACATGACTCCCGATCCAGACATTATTGCCTATCGTTATCGGAAAAGAGTACATCTCTCCGTTTTTTCTTAATTCATGGTGTACCGGGTGCCCCGTAACGGAAAGAGTAACGTTGGGGGCAATCAGTACGTTATCACCGATCGTTACCGTGTAATCATCGACAATGGTTAAATTGAAATTTGCATAAAAATTGCGGCCTATATGGATGTTGGAACCGTAAGAGAAATAGACAGGCGGTTCTATCCAGGCATTTTCTCCTACTGTGGCAAACATTTCATTAATCAGGCTTTCCCTTTTTTCAACTTCCGCTGGATGCGAGTGATTAAACTCATACATTAACGTTTTCCCACGAAGTCTTTTTTCAGGTAAGCCTTCGCACATATCGGTAAATAGCTTTCCTGCTTTTATTCTTTCTGTCATCGACATGTTCATTGCGATCATTCCGTCCTGATATGTTGGTCGGATAAGGCGCTCGCGCCGCATCCGACATTGATTGCTTAAGCGACTTCATTCACCTGTCGACGCAGCAGAGAAAGCGGGCCGGGGCCGCTGAGCGTGAACACGGAAATTAAGGTGAAGCCCAGCGCCACCAGACCTAGCACCAGATACGCGCCCTGGAAACCGATGCTTTCATACATATTGCCCGCCAGTACAGACATAAAAATCATCGCCAGTTGCTTAAAGAAGCAGAAACAGACCAGATAAATCGTCGCTGAAAAACGCACTTCAAACTGGCTGGTAATATATTTAAAGCAGCCCACCAGCAGGAACGGGACTTCAAACATATGCAGCGTTTTTAGAATAACCACTTCCAGCGCCGAGGTGGCGAACGATGAGCCAATAATACGTACTGACATAATGGTGCCAGCCAGTAGCAGGGCGTTTTTCCCGCCGATGCGATTAATGATCAGCGGCGCAAAGAACATAATCGAGGCGTTAAGTAATTCGCCCATTGTTGTGACATAGCCAAATACCCGCGTACCTTGCTCACCGGTGGCAAAGAACGAAGTAAAGAAATTAGCAAACTGTTGGTCAAAAACATCGTAGGTGCAGGAAACGCCAATAACATACAGTGACAAAAACCACAGCTTTGGCTGTCTGAACAGTTCCAGCGCCAGTTTAAGGCTAAATGCCGAATGGTTGGCACCTACGGCATTGGCAACCGTGGCGGAAGAAGGGGCATCTGTTTTGGCGAAAAAGAGCAATACAGCGAGGATGAGTGCACAGCCAGAACCCAGCCAGAAAACAAACTGGTTGTTGATGGTGAACATGATGCCGACAATCGAGGCACACAGCGCCCAGCCAACGCAGCCAAACATTCGCGCGCGACCAAATTCGAAATTACTGCGACGGCTGACCTTCTCGATAAATGCTTCTACTGCTGGCGCACCGGCGTTAAAACAAAAACCAAGATAAATACCGCCAACAACCGAACCCAATAAAATATTGTATTGTAACAGCGGGCCAAAGATAAAAATAAAGAATGGCGCAAACATCACTAACATGCCGGTAATAATCCATAGCAGATATTTGCGCAGCCCAAGTTTGTCAGAAAGCAAGCCAAACAGCGGTTGGAATAACAGAGAGAATAGAGAAATAGCGGCAAAAATAATACCCGTATCACTTTTGCTGATATGGTTGATGTCATGTAGCCAAATCGGGAAAAACGGGAAGTAGGCTCCCATGATAAAAAAGTAAAAGAAAAAGAATAAGCCGAACATCCAAAAGTTTGTGTTTTTTAGATAGAACATAATGGATTTCCTTACGCGAAATACGGGCAGACATGGCCTGCCCGGTTATTATTATTTTTGACGCCAGACCAACTGGTAATGGTAGCGACCAGCACTCAGTTGGTATTCTGCCGACACTGACGGGCTCCAGGAGTCGTCGCCACCAATCCCCATATGGAAACCGTCGATATTCAGCCAACTGCCTTCTTCTGCGTGCAGCAGATGGCGATGGCTGGTTTCCATCAGTTGTTGTTGGCTATAGCGGCTGATATTGAACTGGAAGTCGCCGCGCCACTGGTGTGAGCCATAATTCAATTCGCGCGTCCCGCAGCGCAGACCGTTTTCGCCTGGGAAGACGTATGGGGTATACATGTCAGACAATGGCAGATCCCAGCGGTCAAAACAGGCCGCAGTAAGGCGGTCGGGATAGTTTTCTTGCGGCCCCAGCCCCAGCCAGTTAACCCGCTCTGCGACCTGTGCCAGTTGGCAGGTCAGGCCAATCCGCGCCGGATGCGGTGTATCGCTTGCCACTTCAACATCGACGGTAATCGTCATTTGACCACGACCATCAATACGGTAGGTTTTGCGGCTGATAAATAAGGTTTTCCCCTGATGCAGCCAGGCGTGGACAGTCGTAATCAGCACCGCGTCGGCAAGCGTATCTGCCGTGCACTGCAACAACGCCGCTTCGGCCTGGTAATGTCCTGCTGCTTTCCAGCGTTCTACCCAGGCGTTCGGGTCAATGCGGGTCGCTTCACTCACGCCAATGTCGTTATCCAGCGGCGCACGGGTGAACTGATCGCGCAGCGGCGTCAGCAGTTGTTTTTCATCGCCAATCCACATCTGTGAAAGAAGACCTGACTGCCGGTTAAATTGCCAACGTTTATTACCCAGCCCGATGCAAAAATCCGTTTCGCTGGTGGTCAATTGCGGGGAGGAGTGGGGCGCGGAGAGGGGCGTCACACTAAGGTTTTCCGCCAGACGCCACTGTTGCCAGGCGCTGATGTGTCCGGCTTCTGACCATGCGGTCGCGTTCGGTTGCACTACGCGCACTGTGAGCCAGAGTTGTCCGGCGCTCTCCGGCTGTGGCAGTTCAGGCAGCTCAATCAACTGTTTACCTTGTGGAGCGACAGTCAGAGGCACTTCGCCACTTGCCAGCGGCTTGCCATTCAGTGCCACCGACCAGTGCAGAATTTCGTTATCGCTATGACGGAACAGGTATTCGCTGGTCACTTCGATGATTCGCCCGGATAAACGGAACTGGAAAAACTGCTGTTGGTGTTTTGCTTCTGTCAGCGCCGGATGCGGCGTGCGATCGGCAAAGACCAGACCGTTCATACAGAACTGGCGATCGTTCGGTGTATCGCCAAAATCACCGCCGTAAGCCGACCACGGGTTGCCGTTTTCATCATATTTAATCAGTGACTGATCCACCCAGTCCCAGACGAAGCCGCCCTGTAAACGTGGGTACTGACGAAACGCCTGCCAGTA
The DNA here is from genome assembly GCF_002965005.1 of Escherichia sp. MOD1-EC7011. Classification (NCBI taxonomy): domain Bacteria; kingdom Pseudomonadati; phylum Pseudomonadota; class Gammaproteobacteria; order Enterobacterales; family Enterobacteriaceae; genus Escherichia; species Escherichia sp. MOD1-EC7011. Next base: position 8,986 of record NZ_PTRD01000038.1, on the reverse strand, counting down.
TTTAGCGAAGCCGCCAAGACTGTTACCCATCGCGTGGGCGTATTCGCAGAGGATCAGCGGGCGTAACTCACCTGGCAGCGAAAGCCATTTTTTGATTGACCATTTCGGTACTGCCGGGAAGGGTTGATCTTCATCCACGCGTGCGTACATCGGGCAAATAATATCGGTTGCGGAGGTGTCTGCACCGCCGCCTTCATACTGTACCGGGCGGGAAGGATCGACGGATTTGATCCAGCGATACAGCGCGTCGTGATTAGCACCGTGGCCTGATTCATTACCCAGCGACCAGATAATTACGCTCGGGTGATTACGATCGCGCTGCACCATCCGCGTTACGCGCTCGCTCATCGCGGGCAGCCACTGCGGATCATCTGTCAGGCGGTTCATCGGCACCATACCGTGAGTTTCAATATTAGCTTCATCCACCACATACAGGCCGTAGCGGTCGCACAGCGTGTACCACAGTGGATGGTTCGGATAATGCGAACAGCGCACGGCGTTAAAGTTGTTCTGCTTCATCAGCAGGATATCTTGCACCATCGTCTGCTCATCCATGACCTGACCATGCAGAGGATGATGCTCGTGACGGTTAACGCCGCGAATCAGCAACGGCTTGCCGTTCAGCAGCAGCAGACCATTTTCAATCCGCACCTCGCGGAAACCGACATCGCAGGCTTCCGCTTCAATCAGCGCGCCGTCGACGGTGTGCAGTTCAACTACCGCACGATAGAGATTCGGGATTTCGGCGCTCCACAGTTTCGGGTTTTCGACGTTCAGACGTAGTGTGACGCGATCGGCATAACCACCACGCTCATCGATAATTTCACCGCCGAAAGGCGCGGTGCTGCTGGCGACCTGCATTTCCCCCTGCCATAAGGATACCGTTACCCGCAGATCGTCGCGCAGTTCGCCACACATGCGGACTTCAGCGTCGAGAACGGCACGGCTGAAATCGTCATTAAAATGGGTAGCAACATGGAAATTGCTGATTTGCGTGGTCGGTTTGTGCAGCAGCGAGACGTCGCGGAAAATGCCGCTCATCCGCCACATATCCTGATCTTCCAGATAACTGCCGTCACTCCAGCGCAGCACCATCACCGCGAGGCGGTTTTCTCCGGCGCGTAAAAAGTTGCTCAGGTCAAATTCAGACGGCAAACGGCTGTCCTGCCCATAACCGACCCAGCGTCCGTTGCACCACAAATGGAATGCTGAGTTAACGCCATCAAAGATAATCCGCGTCTGGCCTTCCTGTAGCCAGCTTTCATCAATATTAAATGTGAGCGAGTAACAGCCCGTCGGATTCTCTGCGGGAACAAACGGTGGATTGACCGCAATGGGATAGGTTACGTTGGTGTAGATGGGCGCGTCGTAACCGTGCATCTGCCAGTTTGAGGGGACGGGGAGTGTATCGGCGTCAGGAAGATCGCACTCCAGCCAGCTTTCTGGCACCGCGTCTGGGGCGGGAAACCAGGCAAATTGCCATTTGCCATTCAGACTGCGCAACTGGCGGGAAGGGCAATTCTCGCGGGCTTCTTCACTATTTCGCCAGCTGGCGAAAGGGGGATGCGCCGCAAGGCGGTTGAGTTGGGTAACGCCAGGGTTTTCCCAGTCACGACGTTGTAATACGACGGCCAGTGAATCCGTAATCATGGTCATTGCTGTATCCTGTGTGAAATTGTTATCCGCTCACAATTTCACACAACATACGAGCCAGAAGCATAGAGTGTAAAGCCTGGGGTGCTCAATGAGTGAGCTGACTCACATTAATTGTATTGCGCTCACTGCCCGGTTTCCAGCCGGGAAATTTGCCGTGCGAGCTGTATTAATGAGTCCGCCAACGCGCGGGGAGAGGCGGTTTGCGTATTGGGGGGCAGGGTGGTTTTACGTGTCACCAGTGATACGGGCAATAGCTGATTTCCCTTCACCGCCTGACCCTGAGAGAGTTGCAGCAAGCGGTCCACGCTGGTTTGCCCCAGCAGGCGAAAATCCTGTTTAATGGTGGTTAACGGTGGGATATAACACGAGCTGTCTTCGGTATCGTCATACCCCACCACTGAGATATCCGCACCAACGCGCAGCCCTGACTCGGTAATGGCGCGCATTGCACCCAGCGCCATCTGATCGTTAGCAACCAGCATTGCGGTGGGGGTAATGCCCTCATTCAGCATCTGCATGGTTTGTTGAAAACCAGACATGGCGCTCCAGTCACCCTCAAGCCCCGCTATTGGCTGTAGTTGATTGCAATCGAGATATTTGTGCCAGCCCGCCAGACGCAGACGCGCCGAGACAGAACTTAATGGACCCGCCAACAGCGCAATTTGCTGGTGACCCAACGCGACCAGATGTTCCACGCCGAGCCGTGCGCCGTCATCATGGGAAAAAATAATGCTGTTAATGGGGGATTTGTCGGAGACATCAAGAAACAAAACCGGCACGTGGCCGCAGGCTGCCTCTACGGCGATGGCATCTTGTTCATCCAGGGGATAGTTGATAATCAGTCCGCTGACGCGTTGTGCGAGAAGATTATGAACCGCCGCTTTACAGGCTTCGACGCCACTGCGTTCCACCATTGATACCACGACGCTGGCACCGAGTTGATCGGCGCGGGATTTAATTGCCGCAACAATTTGTGAAGGCGCATGAAGCGCCAGGTTGGAAGTGGCAACGCCAATCAGCAACGACTGTTTGCCCGCTAGTTGCTGTGCCACGCGGTTGGGAATGTAATTCAGCTCCGCCATTGCCGCTTCCACTTTTTCCCGCGTTTTCGCAGAAACGTGGCTGGCCTGATTTACCACGCGGGAAACGGTCTGATAAGAGACTCCGGCATACTCGGCGACATCGTATAGCGTTACTGGTTTCACATTCACCATCCTGAATTGACTCTCTTCCGGGCGTTATCATGCCATACCACGGAAGGTTTTGCGCCACCCGGCAGGACTGACACCAAAGTGAAATTTAAAATGCTGACGCCAGGTCACAGGAGAGAGAAAGCCCACTTCGATACACTCACTGTATTTACAGGTATACTCGCAAAAATTATTCAGCGGGTTTGGAAATAAAGATGGCAAAACTTACCTTACAAGAGCAGTTGCTCAAAGCAGGATTAGTCACCAGCAAAAAAGCGGCGAAGGTCGAGAGAACGGCGAAAAAATCGCGTGTTCAGGCGCGTGAAGCACGGGCGGCGGTAGAAGAAAATAAAAAGGCACAGCTTGAGCGTGATAAACAGCTTAGTGAACAACAAAAACAAGCGGCATTAGCGAAAGAATATAAAGCCCAGGTGAAGCAGCTTATTGAAATGAACCGTATCACCATTACCAATGGCGATATCGGTTTTAACTTCACCGACGGCAATCTGATTAAGAAAATTTTTGTTGATAAGCTCACGCAAACGCAGTTGATTAATGGCCGCCTGGCAATTGCCCGTTTGGTTACTGACGGCAATAGTGAAGGTGAATATGCCATTATTCCGGCAAGCGTTGCCGATAAAATCGCCCAACGTGATGCCAGCAGTATTGTGTTGCACAGTGCACTCAGCGCCGAAGAGCAGGATGAAGACGATCCGTATGCCGACTTTAAGGTGCCTGATGATTTGATGTGGTAATTATATGTCCGTCACCATCCGCGAACAGGATGGCGACGGTTCGTTACGTGCGGGATATTAATAACGGATCACGGTTCGAATTGATTTGCCTTCATGCATTAATTCAAAGGCGTCATTAATTTCATCCAGACTCATGGTATGCGTTACAAACGGCTCCAGGTCGATATTACCTTTCATCGCATCTTCAACCATACCCGGCAACTGGGAACGACCTTTCACGCCGCCAAACGCGGAACCTTTCCATACGCGACCGGTGACCAACTGGAATGGACGGGTTGAGATTTCCTGACCGGCGCCAGCCACACCGATGATCACCGACTGACCCCAGCCACGGTGAGCACTTTCCAACGCCGCGCGCATCACATTGACGTTGCCGATGCACTCAAAGGTATGGTCGATACCCCATTTGTTGATATCCAGCAGGACATCTTTAATCGGTTTGTCGTAGTCATTCGGATTAATGCAGTCGGTGGCACCGAAGCGACGCGCCAGATCGAATTTCTTCGGGTTAGTGTCGATAGCGATAATCCGTCCCGCTTTCGCCTGACGAGCGCCCTGAACAACCGCCAGACCAATCGCACCAAGACCGAATACGGCAACGGAATCACCAGGTTGAACTTTAGCGGTGTTGTGTACTGCGCCAATGCCGGTGGTGACGCCACAGCCCAGCAGGCAGACGTGTTCATGGTTTGCTTCTGGGTTAATTTTTGCCAGAGACACTTCCGCGACCACGGTATATTCACTGAAGGTGGAACAGCCCATGTAGTGATAAAGCGGTTGCCCGTTGTAAGAAAAACGTGTTGTGCCGTCTGGCATCAGACCTTTGCCCTGGGTTTCGCGAACCGCGACACAGAGGTTGGTTTTACCGGAACGACAGAATTCGCACTCGCCGCACTCTGCGGTGTAAAGCGGGATCACATGGTCGCCAGGTTTAACGCTGGTCACGCCTTCACCGACTTCAACCACAACGCCAGCCCCTTCGTGACCGAGAACGACCGGGAATACACCTTCCGGGTCATCGCCGGAGAGGGTAAATGCATCAGTATGGCAGACGCCGGTATGAGTGACTTTAATCAGCACTTCACCTTTCTTCGGTGGCGCTACGTCAATTTCAACGATTTCCAGTGGTTTACCGGGAGCAAATGCAACGGCAGCACGTGATTTCATATTTCGCTTTTCCTCAATAGGGTAGTGGTTTCTGCTATTTAAGATAGGCACGAACCAGTTCAATCGTGTCATCAACGGATTGGCTGACTTCGCGGCTGTAGCAGTCATTTCGGTCAAACGTTTCCCGGATATGGCTTTCAAGCACTTCTGCCATCAGCCCGTTAGCCGCGCCCCGAACGGCAGCGATCTGCTGGAGTATGGCACGGCATTCGGCATCACCTTCCAGTGACCGTTCCAGAGCATCAATCTGCCCCCGAATACGACGAACTCGAGTAAGCACCTTTTTCTTCTCTTCCGGAGTACTGGGCATTTCGCACCTCATCATCTGTACGCAATATACTATAGGGGGGTATGCTATATGTCAATGCATACCCCCCTATAGTATATAACACTGGAGAATAAAATTTATCCGATGAATGTGGGTGATATCTGGAGGAAACGAAGAGGAAAGAAGAGTGTTTGGGCGCTAATCTCGTGGGATTGCCGCCCGGATAGCAGGCGGCGGAAGGAATCAGAATTTCCAGGTCAGATTGGCAGCGAATTGCAGGCCGTTATAATCATCGGTCGGCGTGTCATACCACACTTTACCGGCAGTCAGCCCCAGATTCAGTTGCTCTGTCAAAGGCTGAATACGTTGTAAACTGGCGCTCTTCATGCTCCCGTGACGCGTCTCCGGAGACCAGTCGTAGGTGTAAGCTCCCGTCCCACGACTAAGCCAAAGTTGAGTATAACCGCCGCCGCGAGGGTCATTCAGACGCAAGGAAATCATATTGCTGTAACTGCCGCCAGCATCGCTGGAGTCATAATGGGTATAGCGATAGCTGGTGATCACCGGGCCAGTGTAGAGCGATACGCCGCCTTGCCAGGCATCGACTTCAACATCATCGTAATATTTAGTGTAGCGATAACCAGTCGTGAACAGCGTTTTTGGCAGCAAAGCCAGGTTAATATCCTGACGAAAATCCTGGCGGGCAAAGACCGGTGTATTATCGGCAAAGGCAATACCCGTGCGGGTTGTCAGCCAGTTATTCCATTTGTACCAGACAGCGCCCTGACCGCGTGTGGCATTGAAACGTTCAGTCTCATAATCACGACGCCCCTGGGAAAGATTAAAAAGCAGCGTTGCGTTTTCAACTTTCGCCACCAGTTCAGCATACGCTAAATTACGGTTGCCATGATCGCCAGAATAATCGGTAAAATCGTAGCCTGCGGTAATAGAAGTTAACCCGGCATAAGCGGGCAATGCGCTAAAGATTGCCGCTGCTAATAACGTCCGTTTTATCATTTTAATCTCCTGTACGGATAAGTTCTTGCCGGAGTGAATAATTTCCGGTAGGTAAATTGCGTTCTACAATAACGCGCGGGCCAAGTTGCGTGTTTGGCGAAATAATTCGGCCAGGTAAAATAATTACCTGCACGCCAAGACGTGAACGCTGACCAATATAACAACCTAATTTATCGCAGCCGGTAGCGATAATACCCTCTGGGGTGCGAACCGATACTGGCTGTTCATCCAGTCGATGGTTACTGGTACGCACCTGTGCGCCCAAATATGCCTGGCTTGCAACAACGGAATCGGCAATAAAGCATTGCGGTCCAATCATCGCTTCCGCCTCAATAACCGCATTTTTGATTTCAGTGGCAAAACCAATTTTTACGCCATTGTTGATTACCGTACCGGGGCGAATAAACGCATAATTACCTATCAGGCAGTTTGTACCAATCACTACCGGCCCTTGAATAACCACACCGTGGCAAATACGGGTATTGGCACCGATAACAACTTCACCGGCACTTTCATCAATAATCACCTGGTCAGCAATCTGAATATTTTTCTCTTTAACATTAAGCTTCAGATAGCTTTTCAGTTCCTGCGACAGAAGGTTGGGAATAAGCGGTTGGCGCTTCCACCAGTGCGGAATAACGGGTGGGTTTGTCGCGCTGAGGTTCGCGTCCAGTAAAAAAGGCAATAAGTCCATAAATAATCCAGATGGCATAAGCTAATAATACATACACAACGGAAAGTGGCGCTAAAGGCACCAACAACCAGCAACGATGAAACCAGGCGCTAAAAGCACCAATAACACAAACTACGCCGACCCAGATAAGCGGAAACATGGCCAGTACCACGCCATGTGGCCCGGTGGTGATTAATTCATTAAACCAGGTGGTTAGATAAATCCCAACGCCATAGAGCACGACCAACAGCATAGGGAAAATACTGAAGATGCCGAAACGGCTAAATAAAAGCCTTTTATGCAGACGCATACAGACCGCGTAACCCACAATCCAGCGCCGCCAGCGACGCCACTCCTCACGCGGGTTGTTGCATTCCTGAGGGTATACAATACAGCGATTCGCCTGACGAATGCGGTAACCATTGGCGACCAACGTCCAGGTGAGATCCAGATCTTCGACTTTGGTACGATCAGAGAAACCAAATTTACGCAATACATCGGTACGGAACATCCCACAGGCACCGCTGATAATAAAGGGCGCGCCGCCCAAAAGCTGTTGTAGCGTGCGCTTCATAACGATCATCGGCAGTTTTACCGTGGCGCGAATATGAGGCAGCAAACCTGCGCCTTTTAACGCTGTGGAAGGAATGCCGCCGACGGCATCAGCGCCGCGCTCAATTTCCGCCAGCATATAACCCATTCCGTCTTTATCGGGCGGAACATAGGTGTCAGCATCGCTTAAAAAAACCTGGTCGCAGGTGGCGTAGTTCAGGCCGTTCATCAGAGCGCCGCCTTTGCCGGTATTTTTTTGCGTAACAGCAACAAAGCGGTCGCCCCATTTGCGTTTGACTTCCGCCATTACCGCTTCGGTATTATCCGTGGAGCCGTCGTTAACACAAATTACCCGGCAAAAATAAGGATTGCGCAGCAGATTATCCAGTGATTGTGCCAGACAGGGGCCTTCGTTATAGGCAGGAATAATCGCGTCAATACAGCCTTTCTTTTGGCTGGGCTTACGCCTTAACGTACTCAAAAACCATAGCAATATTGCTACGGCCATAAATATAAAGATCCAGGTTTTCATTAAGTCTGCTCAAAGAATCATTTTATGAATAACAAAGCCTTCACCCAGATCACTATTGACCTGTTGTCCGCGAAATTGTGCAACAGCACGTAAACGTTCATGACGCATATAATCACGTCGCTCCTGGCTTTTATGTTTTTTTAACGCTGCAAGTTTTACGGTAAAATATTCTTCTTTTACGGATTCAAAAACCTGGGGCATAAATGAAAGCCAGGTGCTTGGCGTTTCATAGCCGAGGATCTGTGGAATAGTGCGGCAGGCAACCATTGATGCCTGATAAACTGCCAGATGATCCTGATGGCGGTCAGCATCATGCATGGTATATACCCGTATGATTTCTACATCAGCGGGAATTTGATTTTTAATAATATCTTCCAGGGAGGAAATCATATCATTGAGTTGCAGATGTGTACGGGTGTCTGAAAAATTAAGATGAATAGTTTTCTGACACCCCAACATCTTTAATGCTTCGCGAGATTCTTCATGACGATCGATGATTTCGCTTACACCCGAATCGCCAGCAGTCATGACAACGGCGGTGATATAAAATCCTTTCTGCGCAAGACGAGCAAGCGATGCGCCACAACCTAATTCAATATCGTCAGGATGCGCACCAATCGCAAGAATACCTTTCCTCTTTTCTGCTGAAGAATGCAACGCAGAATTTAAAACCTTATCCAATTCATGACACTCCATTGTAATTATTATGCTGAAAGCGCGACGAATGCAGAGCGGCAACCCTCTGCAACATACTCAGATGTTAAAAATGACACGCGGTAAAAAAAGAATAATCCTGAGAACAGGTCAATTAATGCCCGGAGGGCCGTAAGCGGTATAAGTTTGATTTGTGTGCATCATATGTTAAATATTTGTGTGTTTTGTGAGCGTGATTATATTTTTTACATATTGTATTTAGATGTGATTTAGTTTGTCAATTAATTGCATTTAAAAAATATCTTCTATCAACCATTACTTTTTATATTCGTTTTATGAATGAATTGGTATGGCAAAGAGGTTTTGAAGATTGCATTATATAAAATAAAAATAATATATATATTTATTATTGGTTGTCTGGTTGGTGGAGGGTGAAATAAATTTTTATTGTTTGAATTTTTATTCGTATATAAAAGGAAATGTGGCATTGCTTTGTAGGAAAACGGTTGGTAAATGCATAAC
>NZ_PTRD01000037.1:0-17168 GCF_002965005.1 Escherichia sp. MOD1-EC7011 | reverse complement strand
GTTTTGACTATGAGGTGATGATATCACCTCTATTCAGGTGGCCAAATTCACTATGCCACTACAAATCGTCTCTTATGCTAAATTTGTAAACCCTGCACCGACAGGCTTGCGTAAAACTCTTTTGGTGCTAATGTGAGCCTTCCAAATCCAGACTATTCCGATTTGGGATCTATTTTGCCGCCCTGGCGTGTGTAACCGTTTTATCAAGGAATAAGCAGTATGCGTAAAATCGCATTAATTCTTGCGATGTTGTTGATCCCGTGCGTTTCGTTTGCCAGTTTGCTGGGCAGCGGTAGTTCCACCACGCCAGTGAGCAAAGAGTATAAGCAGCAGTTGATGGGATCTCCTGTCTACATCCAAATCTTCAAGGAAGAGCGCACGCTCGATCTCTACGTCAAAATGGGCGAGCAATATCAACTGCTCGACAGTTATAAAATCTGTAAATATTCCGGCGGGTTAGGACCCAAACAACGTCAGGGCGATTTCAAAAGTCCAGAAGGGTTTTATAGCGTCCAGCGTAATCAGTTAAAACCAGACAGCCGTTACTACAAAGCAATCAATATTGGTTTCCCTAACGCCTATGACCGCGCGCATGGTTACGAAGGGAAATACCTGATGATTCACGGCGATTGTGTTTCCATCGGCTGCTACGCGATGACCAATCAGGGTATTGATGAGATTTTCCAGTTCGTTACTGGTGCGCTGGTATTTGGTCAGCCGAGCGTGCAGGTGAGTATTTACCCGTTCCGCATGACCGACGCCAATATGAAGCGCCATAAGTATTCCAACTTTAAGGACTTCTGGGAGCAACTGAAGCCGGGCTACGACTACTTTGAACAGACTCGTAAGCCACCGACCGTTTCTGTGGTCAATGGCCGTTACGTGGTCAGCAAGCCGTTAAGCCACGAAGTTGTGCAACCACAACTGGCATCAAACTACACGCTCCCCGAGGCAAAATAAGCGCCATTCGCCTGGCATAATCTTTTGCCAGGTTTCATTGCCCGTCAGCGGCTGAGTCGCAATCACCGTGACCACATCATTCGGTGTGGTCTGCGAGCTGAAGTCGATTTCCACATCCTGATCCAGCAACGTCGCCACGCCAAACGGCGCGCGCCGGGTGATCCAGTGTAAATTAGTCGAGCAATACGCCATTACATAGCGCCCGTCTGAAAGCAGCATGTTGAAAACGCCCTTCTGCCGCAACTCATCCGCCAGTGAGGCGATATATTTAAACACCGCCGCCATGTTGCCCGGCGTGCGCGGGTAACGCTGCGTCAGTTTATACAACAACCAGCAGAAGGCTTTTTCGCTGTCGGTTTCACCTACCGGACGGAAGTTGCCGGTTTCCAGTGATTTATAGCCCGTCAGTTGCCCGTTGTGCGCATAAGTCCAGTTGCGTCCCCATAGCTCACGGGTAAACGGGTGAGTATTTTCCAGCGCCACCTCGCCCCGATTTGCCTGGCGAATATGAGCGATTACCGAGCAGGATTTTATCGGGTAGTCCTGAACCAGTTTAGCGATGGGGGAATTAAAGCTGGGTTGTGGATCTTTAAATGTGCGACAACCTTTGCCTTCGTAAAAGGTAATGCCCCAGCCATCTTTATGTGGCCCGGTTCCACCACCACGCTGCACCAGACCGGTGAAACTAAAGCAGATATCGGTAGGGACGTTGGCGCTCATCCCGAGCAATTCGCACATCGGTAACCTCCACAACAGCAGGGGAAATGCCCCGGCGAAGATTGATTAAAAAGTAAAAAGGTGAGTGCTGTTACCCTCACCCCGACCCTCTCCCTGAAAGGGAGAGGGGGAAGTGCTCTTACTTAACCATCTCTTTTTCAATTAACTGGATCAGGATATGGATAACTTTAATGTGGATCTCCTGAATGCGATCGGCATAGCCAAAGTGCGGAACGCGAATTTCGATATCCGCCGTGCCAGCCATTTTGCCGCCGTCTTTACCGGTCAGGGTGATCACTTTCATGCCCTTCTCACGCGCCGCCGCAATCGCCTTGATTACGTTTGCAGAGTTACCCGAGGTGGAGATCCCCAGCAGCACATCACCTTCGCGACCTACTGCTTCAACGTAACGGGAGAAAATGTCGTTAAACCCAAAATCATTCCCCACACAGGTGATGTGGCTGACATCAGAAATGGCAATCGCCGGATAACCCGGACGGTTTTCACGGTAGCGCCCCGTCAGTTCTTCTGCAAAGTGCATGGCGTCGCAATGGGAGCCGCCGTTGCCGCAGGAAAGCACTTTGCCACCGGCTTTAAAACTGTCTGCTAACAGGACCGCCGCGCGCTGAATGGCGTGAATATTGGCGTCATCTTTTAAAAAGTTAGCCAGCGTTTCCGCCGCTTCGTTCAGTTCGTTACGAATAAGATCCTGGTACATGAGGATATCCTTCAGCATAAATGAATTAGACAAAATGCAGTGTACCGGATACCGCCAGAAGCGAGAAGACCAGTGCGGCGGAATGACCAGGACTTTTTGACCTGAAGTGCGGATAAAAACAGCAACAATGTGAGCTTTGTTGTAATTATATTGTAAACACATTGCTAAATGTTTTTGCATCCACTACAACCATATCATCACAAGTGGTCAGACCTCCTACAAGTAAGGGGCTTTTCGTTATGATGATTTTGAGTATTCTCGCTACGGTTGTCCTGCTCGGCGCGTTGTTTTATCACCGCGTGAGCTTATTTATCAGCAGTTTGATTTTGCTCGCCTGGACAGCCACCCTCGGCGTCTCTGGTCTGTGGTCGGCGTGGATACTGGTGCCTCTGGCCATTATCCTCGTGCCATTTAACTTTGCGCCAATGCGTAAGTCGATGATTTCAGCGCCGGTATTTCGCGGTTTCCGTAAGGTGATGCCACCGATGTCGCGCACTGAGAAAGAAGCGATTGATGCGGGCACCACCTGGTGGGAGGGCGACTTGTTCCAGGGCAAGCCGGACTGGAAAAAGCTGCATAACTATCCGCAGCCGCGCCTGACCGCAGAAGAGCAAGCGTTTCTCGACGGCCCGGTAGAAGAAGCCTGCCGGATGGCGAATGATTTCCAGATTACCCATGAACTGGCAGATCTGCCGCCGGAGCTGTGGGCATATCTGAAAGAGCATCGTTTCTTCGCGATGATCATCAAAAAAGAGTACGGCGGGCTGGAGTTCTCGGCTTATGCCCAGTCTCGCGTGCTACAAAAACTCTCCGGCGTGAGCGGGATCCTGGCGATTACCGTCGGCGTGCCGAACTCATTAGGCCCGGGCGAGCTGCTGCAACATTACGGCACTGATGAGCAGAAAAAGCACTATCTGCCGCGTCTGGCACGTGGTCAGGAGATCCCTTGCTTTGCGCTAACCAGCCCGGAAGCGGGTTCCGATGCGGGCGCTATTCCGGACACCGGGATTGTCTGCATGGGTGAGTGGCAGGGCCAGCAGGTGCTGGGAATGCGTCTGACCTGGAACAAACGCTACATTACGCTGGCACCAATTGCGACCGTGCTTGGGCTGGCGTTTAAACTCTCCGACCCGGACAAACTGCTCGGCGGAGACGAAGATTTAGGCATTACCTGTGCGCTGATCCCGACCACCACGCCGGGCGTGGAAATTGGTCGTCGCCACTTCCCGCTGAACGTACCGTTCCAGAACGGACCGACGCGTGGCAAAGATGTCTTCGTACCGATCGATTACATTATCGGCGGCCCCAAAATGGCCGGACAAGGCTGGCGGATGCTGGTGGAGTGTCTCTCGGTAGGTCGTGGCATCACACTGCCTTCCAACTCAACCGGCGGCGTGAAGTCGGTGGCGCTGGCAACGGGCGCGTATGCTCACATTCGTCGTCAGTTCAAAATCTCTATCGGTAAGATGGAAGGGATTGAAGAGCCGCTGGCGCGTATTGCCGGTAATGCTTACGTAATGGATGCTGCGGCGTCGCTGATTACCTACGGCATTATGCTCGGTGAAAAACCGGCTGTGCTGTCGGCTATCGTTAAGTATCACTGTACCCACCGTGGGCAGCAGTCGATTATCGATGCGATGGATATTACTGGTGGTAAAGGCATTATGCTCGGTCAGAGCAACTTCCTGGCGCGTGCTTACCAGGGGGCTCCGATTGCCATCACCGTTGAAGGGGCGAATATTCTGACCCGTAGCATGATGATCTTCGGTCAGGGGGCGATTCGTTGTCATCCATATGTGCTGGAAGAGATGGAAGCGGCAAAAAACAATGACGTCAACGCGTTCGATAAACTGTTGTTCAAACATATCGGTCACGTCGGTAGTAACAAAGTTCGTAGCTTCTGGCTTGGTTTGACGCGCGGGTTAACCAGCAGTACGCCAACCGGCGATGCAACTAAACGTTATTATCAGCACCTGAACCGCCTGAGCGCCAACCTTGCCCTACTTTCTGATGTGTCGATGGCGGTGCTGGGTGGTAGCCTGAAACGCCGTGAGCGTATCTCGGCACGTCTGGGGGATATTTTAAGTCAGCTTTACCTCGCCTCCGCCGTTTTGAAACGTTATGACGACGAAGGCCGCAATGAAGCTGACCTGCCGCTGGTGCACTGGGGCGTTCAGGATGCGCTGTATCAGGCTGAACAGGCGATGGATGATTTGCTACAAAACTTCCCGAACCGCGTGGTTGCCGGACTGCTGAATGTGGTGATCTTCCCAACCGGTCGTCACTATCTGGCGCCGTCTGACAAGCTGGATCATAAGGTGGCGAAGATTTTACAAGTGCCAAACGCCACCCGTTCTCGCATTGGTCGCGGTCAGTACCTGACGCCGAGTGAGCATAATCCGGTTGGCTTGCTGGAAGAGGCGCTGGTAGATGTGATTGCCGCCGATCCAATTCATCAGCGGATCTGTAAAGAGCTGGGTAAAAATCTGCCATTTACCCGTCTGGATGAACTGGCACACAACGCGCTGGCGAAAGGGCTAATTGATAAAGATGAAGCCGCCATTCTGGTGAAAGCGGAAGAGAGCCGTCTGCGTAGTATTAACGTTGATGACTTTGAACCGGAAGAGCTGGCGACGAAGCCGGTAAAGTTGCCGGAGAAAGTGCGGAAAGTTGAAGCCGCGTAATTGAATAACGGAGCCGAAAGGCTCCGTTTCTTTATCAGCTAATTATTTGAAATTAAATCCATCCGGATGGTTTTCCAGGCTGCCAGTCAACGCCGCGAACAGCACCGTTTTACCATCAATCGAGAGCGCATCGTTCACATTCAGCCAGGTGAGCTTCTCTTGCGAAGTTTTCTCATCAATGGTTGAGAACAGACCCGTCATCTGATTAGATTTCTCGGACCACATCACCGCAATACGTTGCGAGCCGCAATCATGCGGTTTGCACGCACTCATCACCTGATAAGTCTCATCGCCCAACGTTACGGTTTGTGCGGGGGTATAAGTACCGCCTTTCATCACCCAGACTGGTAGCTTATGCCCTTGCACCATCTGATTAAACGCAGCTTTGGTGGCTTCGCCCTTTGCCAGGCTGCTAATTGTTAAATCATCCTGCGCCATTGCACTGGTGGCGATGACCAAAGCGGCGACTGTCGTTATTGCCTTAAACATCATTCCTCCCGAGCTTATCCTGCCCATGTTATTAACACCCTAAAGCCTGGCGATAACACGATATTTTGCAAATCAGATATTTCCAATATCTGCATTTGTTATCAATTTATTCCGCAGTAAGGTAATAGCCTGATAACGTGTTAAAGTTATAAAACCCCTCGAATAAAGGAGTTGTACACCGTGCCTGGTTTGAAGATTACGCTTTTGCAGCAACCGTTGGTGTGGATGGATGGTCCTGCCAACCTGCGCCATTTTGATCGTCAACTGGAAGGTATTACCGGGCGCGATGCGATCGTTCTACCAGAGATGTTCACCAGCGGCTTTGCCATGGAAGCGGCGGTTTCATCGCTATCGCAAGAGAACGTGGTGGACTGGATGAGCGCCAAAGCGCAACAGTGCAATGCGTTGATTGCGGGCAGTGTTGCATTACAAACGGACTCAGGTTCGGTTAATCGCTTTTTGCTGGTTGAGCCGGGCGGCACGGTACATTTTTATGACAAGCGTCATCTGTTCCGCATGGCGGATGAGCATCTGCATTATAAAGCGGGCAATGAGCGAGTGATTGTGGAATGGCGCGGCTGGCGTATTTTGCCGCTGGTGTGCTACGACCTACGTTTTCCGGTGTGGTCGCGCAATTTCAACGATTATGACCTGGCAATCTACGTCGCCAACTGGCCTGCCCCGCGCTCTCTGCACTGGCAGGCTTTGCTGACGGCTCGCGCTATTGAAAATCAGGCGTATGTGGCGGGATGTAATCGCGTGGGTAGCGATGGCAATGGCTGCCACTATCGCGGCGACAGTCGGGTGATTAATCCGCAAGGCGAAACTCTCGCTAGCGCCGAACCACACCAGGCCACACGCATTGATGCAGAACTTTCGATGGTGGCATTACGAGAATATCGTGAAAAATTCCCGGCATGGCAGGACGCGGATGGGTTCAGGTTGCTGTGAGTGGGCGTTGTTTCTAGGGAAGGGGCTGGGTAGACGACCTCCGCAAGGACTGACGCGCGGCCACTGTAATCTCATTGGATTTCTCATCTGTCTTAATCTGCCCAAGGCTCAGACTGTGCATAGTTGAGAACGCACTAATGACATGAATCGCTCCCTTGCGGCGACTCTTATCATAAGAGTGCCGGATCGTTTTTCCATCAATTGCGATAATGTCTTTATCATTTGAGGAATGGCAGTCACGCATCCAGTTAAAATTTTGCAGGACTGATACAGGATACAACGCTAGCAATGGAATCGTGAACGGGGATGCCATTTTTAAAATGACCATATTGCTTCAAAAAATCGAGATGTGTTTTTCCAAAATCCTCTATATCTTCCTATCCTTCAGCCCCGAAAATGACGGCACAAATAGTCAACAGTAGAATATCTGACAAATTATGTTCCACTTTCCAGGCTTGTCTGTAATCAGGGATAATAGAAATATGCTCCATCATTTTTTAAGTACCATTTTGTTCTCCTTATTTATGTAAGGAGTATTTGATTATATATAAGCTGTGAAAAACAGTTTTGAGTAATAAGGAATTACTCAATTATTGAATATATAGTGCGAATTATTTAGTGCAAAAAACAACGTTATGTGATCTTTCCCTGGGGCTGCCCCCCTTAATCACCGCTCACCACAAGCAACTAATCAAGGTAGTTAATCATGGCTGAACACGATATTACGCCAGAAGTCACCATTTCCAAAACACAGCGCCATTACCAGGTGGGCTATGTCAGCGCCCGGCATGAGAACCGTAAAATCGGCATGACCACGTATTACTCACGGCCCCCCAGGCTGCACCTTAAAGGCGACTGCTGGCTGAGGCGGGATTTGATACCGGGCGAGGTGTGACGGTGAAGATTTCGGAGGGGCGCCTGACCATCATCGCTGACAGTGACGAGGTGCAGGAGCTACGGGAGGAACTTTATCAGGTTAAACAGGTGGTTAAGGGAATGAAGGCCGGGATATCTGGCGTATTACGCGAGGTATAAAAATAAAAGCTGGGAATATCACGGAGATATTTCCCGGCTTTTTATTTAATAAGAAAAGATCATCGTTCTTCTATATGATAAGTATCCTTATCAGTCCAGTATATAATCTTGTATTTATCAAAATTAATATTCTGTTCTTTATAATACTCCATTACTTCTGATGGATACCAACCATGTCCATATAAAAAAAGAGCACCTTCACTGATTAGCAATCTTATTATTCTTTGTTTATCTTGATCATCGCTTACAGGTAAAATCATAAATTCATCTATTAATGAAAAACCTATCACCTGCATTTTGCTAATCAAACGCTGACCAAAAACTCTTATTTTTACAATGTTCCCAGCGATATCAATAACAATAATGGAATCATTTGGCATATTATTCAATTTACATTCACCCGTATAGTTACTGGAGTTGATGTTGGTATAGAGTTTATCACCATTTCTGGTGCGCCGCCTGGCAAGTGTTGGCCAAGGCCTAAGAAATAATCATTGCCGCTTAATGGACTTCGTGGCTGCATATTAGAAATTCCATCAACTTTTCTGATATTAAATCCATCGCTTAATGATGCCCGGATATAATCCCATATCCTTTTCAATTGTTGAAGCAAGAGATTTAGATATAGTTATTTCTCCATTTTCAATACCATTGAAATATTTCAATGCACCTTCTTTGTCTGTAACAAATGTACCATCACGACCAATTGCAGGATATTGGTCCCAACTTTTTGGACTTATATTATATCCCACATCATCTTGTAACATTTGCGCTTGTCGCGCTCTTGCGCCTTCAACCTTACATAATCCAAGCGGATCAATATATTTGAGAGGGTTTGGTACATACGTGTAACTGTTTAACCCGCCTCTCAGCCCTATCGGATCCTGGCTGATAAACCTCCCGCACTCCGGCGCATAATACCTGAACAGATTATAGTGCAGCCCAGTCTCTTCATCATAATACTGCCCCGGCAGCCGCAGCGGCTGCTCAAAGTACGCCCCGCTGTTGCTGATGTCGCCCCGGTTTTCTCCAAATCCTGCCTGGTAGCCCGCCCACACCAGCGTCCCGTCCGACGCCGTCACCTCCTGTACCGTGCCCGTCAGGTCCGTGTGGTAATACCAGATTTTCCGGCTTTCTCCGCGCCCCGTGATGGCCGCCACCGGCGTGTATGGCTGTTCCGCGTCGTACAGGTACGTCCGCTTTCCCTGCCACGTTGTCTCCTGCAACAGCCGGAATCCTTCCCACACAAACGTCGTCCGCCGCTGTTCCCTCTGGTCCGTATGGCGGCCATATGTCGCCTTGCTGATGCGCCTGCCCAGCGCATCGTACTGATACCGCATCTCGCTGTTGCTGCTGATAACCCGCGTTAACTGGCCCTGCGCGTTCCACGCCAGTTGCTGCTCACGCCGCTCTGTCAGTTCACCCCATTCGTTATAGCGGTAGCTGTCACGCCCGTAGCCCGGCAGGCGGTTGTCCATTACCGCACTCTGATACTCATCCTTCAGCAGGTTTCCGGCTTTATCGTAATAATAATGGTCATGGTCGTACATCTGACCCGTGCGCCCGGTCAGCCAGCCGCTCCGGTCATAGCTGAACACCAGGCAGCCGCGCAGTTTGTCATTGATGCCGCCGACTTCACCGTCTGCGTTCCAGATGTAATCCCGCGCCGTCACGCTGTCGCCGTGGGACGGGAGTGTGTCAGCCTGCGGCGGGTTCCGGCTGCCGGTTATCAGGCTGCGCTGCCAGCTTAACCGGTTGTCGGCGTTGTACCCGCTGAACGTCGCCAGCGCCCCCTGGGTGCGCATCACCTGCCGGTGCAGGCTGTCACGTTCATATTCGCTGACCGTGATACCGTCCAGCGCCGTCTGGAGCAGATGCCCGCTGCCGTAGTAAAGATGGCTGAGGTGCTGACCGTCCGGTAAGGTGATGTCCGTGGGATTACCCAGCGCGTCACGCCGGTACGTTATGCTGCCATGCACGCTGCGCTCTGCCGTCAGCCACCCGCTGCGGTCATACGCAAAGCGTACCGTGTCCGGCTGCATGTGATGCAGCCGTTCCCCTTCTTCCGTGGGGGTGAGCGTCACTTCCGTTATCTGGTCAAGGCGGTTATAGCTGAAGGTCCGTGTACTGTGCTGCGTCTCACTGCGCAACAGGCGGCCCAGCGCGTCACGCTCCTGCCGCTCATCACGCACCCCGCCCTCTGTGCCCTGCGTCTGGATGAGCGCCAGATGGCCGCCCGCATTCAGCACAAACATCCGTATCAGGCCATCCGGGCGCTGTTCTCCCGTCAGCCGTCCGTCCGCATCGTGGCTGAACCGGTACTGCGCCCCGTTGCCGTTGCTCAGGCTGGCGACCAGACCTTCCGGTGTGTACTGCCAGCGCGTCTCCCGTTTCTCTTCATCCGTGTGAACTGCCGGCAGGCCGCGCGGCGTATACTGCCAGGACTGTACGCTGCCCATGATGCGACGGTGGCTGCTCAGTAATCCCAGCGCATTCCACGTGTAACGGTCCTGCTGTTTACCGGGGTGGCTGACCGTCTCCGGCAGCCCCAGACGGTTATAGCTGATGCGTACCGTTTTCCCTTCTGCGTCCGTCACCGCTGTCAGGTTGCCGTCTTCATCGTATTCATAATCCGTGGTGCGCCCTGAACAGTCGGTGTAACGCGTCAGTTGACCGCGCGCATCGAGCACCAGCGCAACCTCGCCGCCCCGCGCATCCGTGCGGCTGACCGCCAGCCCCTGTTCATCATACCCGTACCGCGTGACGCGCCCTTCCGGGTCTGTCTCCCGTATCACCTGGCCGTGTTCGTTGTAACCCGCCTTCCATACGTGGTCGTCATCCAGTGCCCGGCGCGTGATTTCAGCAAAACTGCCGTTCCACTGCGTCTGTGTCATCCGCCCTGCCGCGTCCGTCTCTTTCACCACCCGGCTCAGGGTGTCGTATTCCAGCGTTACCCTGCGTTCGCCGGGGAGTTCCACCGCCACCGGGAAATGGTTTTCGTTGTAGGTGAAGCGGTACATCCCGCCGCCCGGCGTCCGATGCGCGGTCACATACGTCTGTTCATCAAACCACCACTGCCACTTCTGCTCTGACCTGCCGGTTACCACCGTCTGCCCGCCAGCAAAATCATAGTGGAACCTGTAATCCTCGCCGTCGCTGGTCGAGTGCTCCACCACACGGGGAAAACCCTCAACTTCTTCCCAGCGGTAGGTACAGGTGAAGCCCGTCGCGTTGCGGTGCTCTGTCATCAGGCCATTTTGATAGGCAAACTGGCGCACCGTCACACCGGCCCGGTTCACCACACCGGTCAGTTGCCCGTTATCATCGTAACGATATTCCACCAGGTTACCGGGACGCCCGCCCTTCACCAGCTCAATATGCGAAAGTCGTTCTCCTGCCGGCGTCAACGTGCGGTGCAACAGCAAATGGTGCCCGCTGCTGGAAGCCACCCGCACCAGCCTGCCGTTCTCACGCCCGAAAGCAATTCGCTGCCGGTGCGGCGTCTCCATAAAAAGTAACGGCGCGACGCCGTAGTCATCAAATTCATCAAACACGTAATAGCTGCGGTCGGTGTAATGCAGCACATAGCGCCCGTCATGCAGGCGGCTAAGGTAAAACTGCTCTTCGGGGTCGAATATCTGATGGCCCGGCGTCAGCATTTCTTTCGGATAACTCAGCTCCCGGCCCTGTACTCCGATGAAGGTGATATATGCCTCATCTTCGCGCAGGTTTATCTCCCAGTTCAGCCGCCATCCTCTACCCAGAACTCCCTCTGTTTCCAGGTGGCTGGCATAAAAGCGTGAGCAGGTGACAGGCAGACGGCCCGGCAGGGTGAAATCTGTCTCCGGCAACAGGATTTTTTGCCCGGTCGTGACATCCACCGGGTTGCTGAACAACCCCATAGCGACCTCGGAAACGGCCATCCCGGTAATTTCGCCACCAATAAATTTGGCCGCGCATTTTGTGCCAAATTTCGAGCCCAGCTTTGCCGCCTGACGCCAGGCGCCAGCCAGCCCGCCAAGCATTCCGGCGACCACAAACAGTACATCCACCACCTGACGCAACCAGTCAGGGATTTCCGGGCTGATTTCCAGCACCGTCTGCGTACCGCCGCCGAGGAAGACATTGGGAGAGCCGTCCTCAATCACTGCATCACATTCAGTGTGATCCTCCTTACGGGCGGCGGGCTGGCTGTTGATGTAGATGTTGCCGGATCCCTGAGCAATGCGGATTTCCGGGGAATGGTCTTCGCATATCACCGTACTCAGTACGGCCCGAGCAGCAGGTCGGCTATTGGTGCTGACATTGGGAGAGCCGGTCAGAATTTTTCCCGCAGTGGAATGTATCGAGCGCCCGATGGCTTCTCCCAGTTGTAGCACCCCGGACGCTATCTGGTCAGCCAGAAAACTCAGCACCAGCCCGGCTAAAAAGCCACAGGTAAAAAAAGCAAAGGCGGCAACGGCAATAATGGCAATGCCAATGATCGCCCCAATTAAAAACCCGGCAAGGGCGCTGGTGTGGTAGATGGGGTCATCCACCCGTGCGGCTTCATACATGACAAAACCTCCATGTTATTTTAACTTTTAGCGGGCTGAAAACTGGTCAACCAGGCAGTCCATAGCTGGTCAGTATGCTCATCAAAAGGACGTTGACTGGTCAGGGTTAACACCAGAACCTTTCCTGGCCCGGTGATAAACCCGGCCTGACGCTGATACACTTCTGTTTTTCCAGAACGGTGAGTTGCGAGAATTTGTTCACCTGCCATGGCAGCTTCGCCAGTTCCCGCCACTGCCGTTCCCCGCGAAAGTACCCGGTGCTGACCCAGGTTTTTTTTCATCAAGGCTATCTGGCGGTCAATGTAGGTGGTCAGGTTTTCCTCGGGCCTGAGCGTGTCGCGGGAAATATTCAGACTGGGAGTTGCCCTCTCATTGCCCGACGGGACGAAGATATTGACGGTGCGATCAAGAAAAGTTTCAGGCAGGGCAAAGCTGCCCTCCTGAATACGGTAAAGGCTGGTCATAGATAAAATCCTTTTATTATTTTTTATTCAGAAGCATCCGGAGTGGGTACTGGGGCAATATCATTCGCAGTAATGGCTTTTCCGCCATCCGGATTCATATCAATACCACTGCCAATGAGTTGCATCACATCGCTGGTGTGCAGTAAAAGTTGTTTTCCGCAAAACTCAATCGAGCCATCCTTGTGTAATACAAGCGCTGCATTGCCGCAGCGAAGGGTAAATTGCTCGCCAACGTCCAGACGATATGTCGTCCCGACATTGATGGTTTGAGCTAGTTTGACGGAAAGCCCATCATTGTTTGTGATGGTGGCATTACGGTCTTCTCCCACGCTGATGGTTTCATTTTTGACAATGGTTTTTGTGCGATCGACCATGACCGTGTGGGTTTCATTGTTTTTTACTGTGGTATTGAGGTCTTTTTCCGCATGGAACTTCACCTCTTCCGCCCCCGTTTTGTCATCAAAGCGCAGCATGTTTCCGTTGGTCGGCCCCCCCTGTAACGAATGGCTGAATATCCCGCTCTGCGACGCCATGCCAGGCAATCCCCACGGCGGCATCGTGTCCTGGTTATAGGTACGCCCCACGATGATGGGTAAATCCGGGTCACCATTTTTGAAATCCACCAGCACTTCCTGGCCAATACGCGGGATCTGGATCATGCCGAATCCTTTTCCCGCCCACGGATAGCTAACACGGCCCCAGCAGGAGCTGTTTTCGTCATTGTTACCATAACGATCCCAGCCAAACTGCACCTTCACCCGGCCATATTTATCCGTCCAGATCTCCTGCCCCGCCGGACCGGTGACGATGGCGCTCTGCGGGCCTTTGGTATGGGGTTTGCTCAGGGTTCGCTGTGGGCGGTAGACTTCACTGGTGGGGTGCAGTTCGAACGTGGTGACATAGGTAAAATGCTGGTCCTGGCCGCTGTACTGCGCATTGTCCCGTAAAAACAGTGTGGTCTGCACCAGCAGATATTCCTGGTTGACCTCCGCCGTCGGATGATTCATCAACGTAAAGGTGTAACCAGTCATGAGGGTGCGGATATTCCCCGCCCCTCCAACCCGGCTGCCAGGGCTGCGCTGCGCTTCCATACGAATGCGCGTCAGCATCTCGCCTTCCCCCATAGTGAAGTAATCACCAGGCCATTCGTAATGCTCATATTCAGCATGACCGGTATCACGCGGATTAGCCACGGTACTTTTCAGCAGTGAACGCGGCTTCATAAAATTAAAATCGTCCAGCACCCACTTTCCAGTACGCAGCCTCTCACTGGCTGTAATGGTGTGGATAAATTCCTTATCGAGCTTCAGTCCTTCCTGGTGCCACTCTACCAGCGGCGAGTCCGGGCACGTTTTATGATCATTGATGGCATCAGCCAGTACCAGCGTGTGGCTGTTCTCGCTGTGCTCAAACCACCAGTAGATACCCCATTCCTGCATCAGGCGCTGGATGAAATCAAAATCGGTTTCACCATACTGCACCTGCCAGGCGCGGGGGGGATAATTTTCCACCAGCCGTTTTTCCACCGGAAAAGAATATTCAGCCAGGACTTCATCCAGAATCTCCACCACGGTTTTGTTCTGGAAAGCTTTGTAGTCGCTGGTGTGGGTCAGCAGCTTCAGCCACGGTTCAATGCGCAATTCATACGTGACCGAGCGCCCCTCGTGACCGACTACCCTCGCAGCCGTCACCAGCCCGCTGATATGCCGTTTGCCGCCGCCATCCAGTTCAATATTGACGCACAGGTCTTTGCCCACCATCGGTTTGAGCGGCAGATTGGCAGCAGGGGAGACATATCCGAGGTTCAGGGTGTCAGGCGTTTTAAGCTGTACTGTATAGGAAAACAGATTCCCAAGCCCTTCCGAACCATTCATACCTGCAAACAGCAGAATCTGCGCCGGCACCGCACTACCACTTACTGTGACGTTATGCGCCCCCGGATCAGCGGCAGCAAGCGATGCCGCCGCATCCTGAGCTGCACCAGCCATATCCGAGATCCCTGACGCGGCGGCGGCGGCCTGCGCAGCAGCTACTGCAGCTTTAACCAGTCCTGACGGTTCTGGAAGCGCACCAAATAGATCTGCAACTGCCTGTTCTGCCATCTGTTCGGCTGCATCAGCTACATCGGTTGCGGCTGAACTTGCGCTTATAGCACTACTTCCTCCGGCTATCGGTGGCGTGGAGATAGCTGGCCCACCGTTACTGCCAGATTTATTACCCGCAGATACAAAACTCATGATATTTATTCCTTTAATATCGGATTAGAATTTAGCGCCCGGCGACCAGAAAAAATAAGAAATAACCCGCCACTGTCCATCTTTATAATGAAAAAAACATGTAAGATTTAAATCCTGCCGCAAATGCCAAAACATTTCTTTGATGGGGATATTTTTGAATTCAGGATTTGTTGAGCGATAGGCATTTTCAATTTCGATATAATACTCGCCGACAAGTTTATAACGAGGCTTTATAAATTCATGCTCTGGCTTACCATAGTTATTTAATAAAACATTCTCTTCAACTCCATTATACACACCACTCGCATTCAGATAAGCATGTTCAGGGATATCAGACATGCTATTTTTCGCCCCACCCACTATCAAAAAAATAATCACAGCGTATATTAGCTTCATTTTTTTACGCTTTTCACAAAAAATTCAGAACCCGGAACCATTCTATTTAACCGCTCAATGACATTTTCCATATAACGAGAGCGCAGTTCCATACCAATATTCATTAACGCACTGGCGTCGCCGGAGAATGGTGTAGTTGCTTTATCTGCATCGTCACTATAGTATTCATCAGTAAGATATCCAATAATATGCCCAAGCTCGTGAGACAGCCCTATTTGCTCATGGCAAACTTTTGATGAGCCAAGACATTTAGCTGCTGCAACTATATCTTTAGAGTCAAATTCAACGTATCGACTATTCCAGACAATGTTACTCTGACGAAAGCTATTTGGATCATCATTATCAATTTTAAACACCACTACATCCCAATACCCATGACGATCAGTCTGAATTATTTCTATTGTGAAGGGTAAGTCCTTACCATTAAACTTACTAACAAACTCAGACTTCCCAGAAACGGATAAAAAAACCTTATTATTCCATGTTTGATTAATGACAAAAATAACCTTCCCATGAAAGGCATTTTTCTCCATATCTGTCCAATCAGTTTTTGCATCCCATCTTTTTATCCAATTATATTTCCATCTCAGCAATAATGAGATTGCACCATTTTCACGGTCAATTCTTAAATCGCCCCAGGCATCATTGTCCCTGATATATCGTTTATCCAGCATTAAGTCGTCATAAGCATCATATGCCTGCTGAATAGCCTCATCATGAGAGTTACCCATGTTCACCTCCGTATATTGCTATATATCCAATAAACCTGAAGATGCTTGCTTATCCACCAACGCAGACGGGACCAGGGATAGTCTGAAGATAGCAATCAACTTGAATTTCATGGGTATATTTGTTTCCCATCTACACGTTTATCGTCATATTTTTGTATAGCTATTCTCAGCATTCGTGGCACATGATTTTTTCTCCAGCCGCAGCGCATCCACATACCGCCCCTCGCTGTTCTGCTGCCAGAACCAGCCCTGCCCTTGTTGTGCCTGCGTCAGCATTTTGTCCGGCCAGCCCGGCCACGGCAGGTGCCGCACGCCGGGCAGTTCCACTACCGGTGCGTCCGGCAGGCCGGTGAGTTCCCGGCTGCGCTGCGGTACACGCCGCAAACCACGCAACCACTGCGCCCAGCGCGGCCCCGGTCGCCACATCGCCCACAGCTGGTCTGCCTGCTCCGCCAGCCGCCCGCAGCGTTCTGTCTGTGGTGAGACATGTACTGCCGCCAGTCTTGCCAGCCAGTACAGCCAGCCCTGCGTTTCATCCAGACTCTCTTCCAGCCATTCCCGTCCGGCACGCTGGTAAATCACCAGCGGCCACGGCCTGCCCGTGCTGTCTCGCGAGGCGGTCAGTACCCCTGTCA
This sequence comes from Escherichia sp. MOD1-EC7011, assembly GCF_002965005.1. NCBI lineage: Bacteria > Pseudomonadati > Pseudomonadota > Gammaproteobacteria > Enterobacterales > Enterobacteriaceae > Escherichia > Escherichia sp. MOD1-EC7011. Next base: position 595 of record NZ_PTRD01000037.1, on the reverse strand, counting down.
GCCATTCATCACGCCCGCCAATGGGTAAAAACCCCGGCGACAGGACGAAGCTCCACGGCAGCGGATGGTGCTCCGGCAGCACCGACTTTTCACGCGGTGATAAGTGCATCCAACCGTCATTCTCTCCCGTCGTCACGGCATCCGTTCCTTCCGGCAGTACAATATGCCGCCCCTGCCCAAGCCACGTCTGCTGGTTCAGCCACGCCTGCCACACCTGTCCTTCGTTCGCGCTCACCCGCCAGCGCACATAATCACGCTGGTCCGGCAACCTACCGAACATCGACGGGGTCGATACTGCCGTAGCACGGCGCATTAGAGCGCCCTCTCCGGGCAGGCGAAACGTTGCAGTAGTCCCCGGTTCACCGGGTCAAAGTCTCTCCCGGCGGTGATTTCCAGCACTACCCGTCGCCCATCAAAACTGTACTCCACCTGCTGCGTTCCCCGTACCGCTGTATCCTGCGCGTTACCCGCGTCCAGCAGGTGAAACAGCGCCCACGGCCCGTTCGTCAGCAGCGTCGAGGTGTCCTGGCGGATGCGCGGGCTGGCGGGGATTTCCCCCATTGAGCCCTTTCGCGGCCCCGGCCAGTTCCCTTTT